>JBFMCM010000098.1:0-11159 GCA_040754355.1 Chloroflexota bacterium
CGGCGGCGGGGCGCTCGTCCGCACCGAGCCGGGCGGCGGGACAGTCATTACCACGCTCATCAACGGCACACTCGTGGAAGTGCTCCCCGAAATCCAATCGGTGGGAAATATCCAATGGGTGCGCATCCGAACATTGGAAGGGCTGGAAGGCTGGGTGCTGCAGAACGTCCTGGCGGCCGCCACACCCGCCCCCACGCCGACCCGAACGCGGACTTTTACCCCAACCCCCTGAAATCAATTTGGAGTAGTGCATGACCATCCATTTCGGCACCGACGGCTGGCGCGCCGTCATCTCAGACACCTTTACTTTCAGCAACCTGCGCATGCTCGCCCAGGCCATCGCAGACGCGGTGGCTTCCGAACATTGGGATAAATCCGGCAACGGCGGCCCGGCCCCCGACCCTAAAAAGGTCGTCATCGGTTTCGATACGCGCTTCCTCTCCGACCGTTACGCCAGTGAAGCCGCCCGCGTCCTGGCGGCCAATGGCTACACCGTTTACCTGTCACAGGCCGACGCTCCCACCCCGGCCATTTCCTATGCTGTCAAAAATCTGAACGCCATCGCAGGCATCATGATTACGGCTTCGCACAACGCCCCGCGCTACAACGGCGTCAAGTTGAAGGCGGCCTACGGCGGGTCGGCTTTGCCAGAACAATGCCGCAGGGTGGAGGTCTATCTCAACGACAACGAGGAGCGGTCGCGGGGTCCGAACCTGATGGACTTCGACCTGGCGCGCGAACGCGGTTTGATCCAGAAGTTCAATCCCCTGCCAGCCTATTTCGACCACCTGCGGACGCTCATCCGCACCGACATCATCGCCGACAATCCCCAGCGCTTCGTGGTGGACTCCATGCATGGTTCCGGGCGCGGGGTCATCAAATCGTTCCTGCAAGGGACCGGTTGCGAGATCACCGAGATTCGCGGCGAGATGAACCCCGGTTTCGGTGGAATCCACCCCGAGCCGATTGCCAAAAACCTGGGCGCGCTGGCCGGAGCCATCGGCACCGGCCTGGGCAATTTCGGCCTGACCACCGACGGCGACGCGGACCGCATTGGCGCGATGGACGAGCACGGAGCCTTCGTTGACCCGCACAAGATCATGGCGCTCTCCTTGCGCTATTTGGTAGAGAAACGCAACTGGAACGGCGCGGTGGTGCGGACGGTTTCCACCACGAGCATGATTGACCGTTTGTGCAAACGCTACGGCCTGAAACTCTACGAGACTCCGGTCGGGTTCAATCACATCTCCGATTACATGATGAGCGAAGACATCCTCATCGGAGGGGAGGAATCGGGCGGCATCTCCTTCAAGGGGCATATCCCCGAGGGCGACGGCCCAATCATGGGATTGTTGATGGTGGAGATCATCGCCGCGGCGCGAAAATCCCTGCATGATTTGGTGGATGACCTGCTCAACGATGTCGGCCCGGCTTTTTACGAGCGCACCGACATGCGTCTGAGCCGCCCGGTGGCCAAGGCTGAGATGACCAACTTCCTGACCCAACAGGCCCCGGCGGAGGTCGGGGGTCAGAAGGTGGCGGAGGTGAGCAACCTGGACGGTGTGAAATACATCCTGGCGGATGATTCCTGGCTCTTGATCCGTCCCTCCGGCACCGAGCCGGTGCTGCGCGTCTATGCCGAGGGGAGGACGAAGGACATGGTGAAGGCGCTGCTGGGGTATGGCGAAAAAGTGGCCGCCAGCGTAACTTGAAATAAAAAACGTGGACTTGCACGCGCAAGTCCACGGAGCAAAACCAATAGGGACAGGCAGGTGCCTGTCCCTGATTGTTCTATCGGGTTGGTGTTTTTCTCAGGCGGCGGGCAATGAAGATGACGACCAGCAGGGCAAAGGTCAGCACGATGAGCAGGGGCAGGCCGACTTCATCGAAAAAGCCGGTTTGTGGAAGTGGGCCATCCCCGCCGACAGCGCGCGTCCCCAGGCTGACAGCCGAGGTCTGGGTCATTTGCCCGGACAATTGCGTCTGCGCGGCAGCCAGGGTGGCCGGATCGGAGGTAGGCCCTACAGTGGCAGTGGCCAGTACCACAACCAGCGTGTTCGTGGCGGCTGTGCTCGGCGTCTTCGTGCGGGTGCTGGAGGGAATCGGGCTGGGCAGGGGCGTTTGGGTAAACAGGGCCGCCTCGGCTGTAGCCGTCATCGCCTGAGCCTGTTCGAGCCTTTGCGCTTCGGCGGTGGCTTCTTGAGCAGTCTGGGTAGCAGCGATGCGCGGAGCAATGACGAGGAAGTAAACCGCCATACAGACCAGGGTCAGGAAGATCAGGGCTGCGAAAATCCCACCGACGATAAGGAAGGTGCGATTGCCTCTCTCCTCCGGCTGCGGTTCCGGGGCTTCGAGATTGAGGTTACTGCTTTCATCCAACATTGCTTCCTCCTCCATTCTGTGCGACAAGGCACATTATATCACCCAACAATCTCCAAATTAGCGAGCGGGACGACGACCTGTTCGCCGGATTCGAGTTTCACCTCGGCGGCCGGGACGCGCAGTCCGCTGGGCATCGCCACCAAGCCGGGGCGCAGGTTGAGGAGCGTGCCGACCGAGCCGGCATGTGGGTCAAGGGTCAAGCGCACAGGCTGGTCGGGCGCAAAAATCTCCGCCTCGCGCGATGCGGAAAGTTCCTGGGCTACCGGCAAGGGAATGAGAATTTCCGGATGGATTCCATTATGACGGTCGAGTGGTTCAGCATTGAGCGTAACCTCCCGCTTGGCATTGGTCGTCAAGAGTTTATAAGCCGCGCCGTTGAGCGGCCTACGCCCGAAACCATCCACCACGATAATCGGGAAACGCGTCTGTGCAGCCTGGGGAATGAGCACAGGCGACATGCTCCCCAGAATCAGACCGCGCACCGGGATTTCCCCGGCGGCTTGGATGACGCCCGCGTCGCTGCAATGCCCACCGAGGACGATCGAGCCGCGCAGGCTGACATCCACCTGTCCGGCGGTCAGTTCGTCGTCAGGCGCGGTAAGCACCGGGAGCAGCATCCCCAGGTCGGTGCGTCCATTTCCCCAAACGCCCTGCACCAGTGCGCCATTGAAGGTGATTTCCACGCCGCGTTCGGGTATCACCCGGCTGACAGTTCCAGGGATTTTGGCACGCAGTTCAAAGGTCGGGTCGCCGACCTCCAGCAAGATGCGTCCGTCGGCAACCAAGACGACACGCCCGGCCTGCGGAGCGCGCAGGGTCTGAATGCCCAGGCCGGAACGCTGGGCGAGGATTCCGTTTGCGGAGACCGTATCGCCGGCTTTGACCCGGATGATGGCTTGGGCTGCATCGGCGCGCAAACCGAAGGCTTGGGCCACGTCGAGCAGCAGGTGTTGTTCTCCAAAGTTCGCTTCGGCCACCACGTCAACCGGCGACACTTTCTGGTCCACCCGGGCCGTGACGCGCCCCTTGACGGGCAACAGCCGTTCGCGCCGGATACTGGTCAGAGGCAGGATGTGGGTGACATGAGCAAGCATGGTCAGCCTCCCAGAGTCCACAACCATTTCTTGATGAGTTCGCGCCGCCGATTATGGTCCGCCGGGAAACGCAGCGGCCGGCCGCGCGCGTCAATGACCACCCCAAGCACCGTGCCGGAAATGGGGAGGCCGTCTTCGCGCGTATGACCAGAGCCAAAACCGACGTCGGCATGGTGCAGAGGCTGGAGATAGAGCCGCCCTGCCTGGCCGGGCGAAAGCGGCAGGACCTCGAGCGCACCCTGTTTGACCTCCACGCGGGTCTCATTGCCATTCTGATAGATAAGCCGGGCGTGCAGGATAGGGGTCCCCAATCGGGCCGTCACACTGGGGGTGACGACAGTTGCCAGGTACCGGAACGCAAGCGATTCAAAAACCTGGACCGGCAAGATCGGGCTGCGCGCCGCGGCGGCTCCCAGCGCCGGAAGAAGGTTGTTTTGGTCAACGATTACGGTGGTGATGCCCATGGGCTGGATGGCATCCAGCAGGATGAGCAGGCTCTGCCCAACGGTAGGCGCGCGCGTGATGACACTGCCCGCAGCCAGGATTGGCTCGAAGTAAGGCGTCTGGCCTGGGGCAGAGCGGCGGGCGCCGCGCGAGAAATCTTTCGCTGCGCTGTTGAAAGCCAGGTACAAAGCCTGGCGCGCCACAGCCTGCTCGATCGCCAGGTCTTCAGGTGTGGCGGGGAGACTGGCCGGGTAGAGCGATTTTTGGTAAATATAATCTCGTACGGTTTCTGCTGGGATGTCGAGAGGCAGCCATTTTACGATTTCTTCCAGGCTCGTATAACGCAACAAACCGGAGAGGGCCTCGCCCAGCCCCAATTGAGGATAAACACCCAGGGTGAGGTCGCCATTGAATCCAGCGGCTACCGTGGTATGGCCAGCGCCCACATCCACACCCAGCAGACCTTTGCTGGAGTCCTGGCTCAGGAAGCGGATGATGCGTGCCATGGCATACGATGTCGGAATCAGCGTGCCGGATGCCCAGGCATTGAGTTCATCCACACCGAGCATCTGCGTGCGGCGGATCTGGGAATAGAGTTCGGTCAGGGCAAGCCGGGCAGGTCCCAGGTCCTCGACCTCGAGCGTCGGGCGGATGTTGGGGCTGATGCTCAATGAGGCGGCCAAGGGCTGCAGTTCATTCTTGACCAAGCCGGTGAGTTTCTGATTGCCGCAGAAAAGAACAACGGGGCGTTTTTCTTCGGGAAGCAGGCGGCAGATCAGGCTGACGGTCTCCACCAGCCGCTGAGTGGATCGAATGGCCCCCTCCTCTGTGCCGCCAGATATCAGGACGAGATCCGGATGGATTTGCAGGAGGCTGTCTATCTGCTCGTGAGGTTTGCGCCGGTCGTTCAGCGAAATGGTGTCCACTACACGGGCATATGTGCTGCGCGCCAGCCGCTGGACGCTTTCCACGGAAACGTCGCCAAGCAATCCGACTACGACTGTTTTGATAGCCGGGCCGGCCGAGAGGGAGGCAGCGAAAGAATCCACGCCATGTCCCTCCTGAGCGGGCAGGATGAGGCGGTGATCGTCACTTAGAAAATTTCGTCCTGTAACTGCTTGCAGGTTATCAACAGCCTGGCGCACCCCCTCGCTGACATCCTTAAACGGCGCGTCCGCGGTGGTAGGGGCCTGGCCAGCAGCAAC
Source organism: Chloroflexota bacterium (assembly GCA_040754355.1). Taxonomy (GTDB): domain Bacteria; phylum Chloroflexota; class Anaerolineae; order Anaerolineales; family Villigracilaceae; genus UBA877. Next base: position 5,126 of record JBFMCM010000098.1, read on the forward strand.
AAAACGATAGCAGCCTTCCACCACGTCGAAGAGCACGGCACGGGTGGTAACCGTACCCACATCAACGGCCAGGAGGGAGTCGGCGGCGACAATCGAGGATGGCATAGATCGTTAGAAGAGTTGACTCACAAAAGTGACCAGGAAATTTATGCGCTCGATCAAGGCCGTCATGGCGGCGGCGAAAACTCCGGCAAACAGTACACCAAAGGTAATTGCGACAAACACCTGTCCCACCCAGCCAAGGATATTGACCAATTTACCGCGTTGGGGGCCGCCGGAGGTGGCCTTGGCGCTGAAATGAAAGTAGACCAGTGTACTAACCGTCCCCAGTAACATGAGGGAGGCCTCGAACATGCCTTCCAGCCATGCCTGCCAATCATCGCGGAGGGCTGGCAAATCAAAATCATTCACCACTGCCTGCATCTGCGGGAATAAAGTGCCCAGTACTGCCCCACCAACTGCCACGGCTGCGCCTACACCAACGATGAGTGCCAGGGATGGGCTGCCCATCCAGGCGAGGCGCGGCGATAATTTCGTAAACAGCAATAGCCCCAGTAGAAACGGGACGATGAGCAGGAGATTCGTCCAGCCGCCCTGCGTGAGAGGCAGAAACAGGCGCGGCATCAGCACTTGGTTCCAGGCAACTGCCGCGGCGTACCCAGCCGCCACACCGATGAAAACATAAATTGCCACACGAAATGCCGGATTATCCTCGATGAGGTAACTCAACACCATCAGGGTGAGCAGGAAACTTACCAGACCGGTTACGAGGTCCCAGGAAAAGGTTAATGGCATGGTCAGGCCTCTTCCCCAGCCTTCTTGCGGGTGCGCCAGGCCGTGAGCAGGCCCCAGGCGCATCCGGAAGCAATCATGACCACGGCGACCAGGGTGCCAAGTCCAAATGAGTCCCAGTAGCGGCGCGCCAGGCCGGGAGTGGCATAATTTTTCTCATAGGCCTTCCCTCCCACCAGCCCCGTCACCAGCCCCTGGATTTGACCGGAGTCGTAATATGGCCGGATCATTGGTTCGGCCTGCGCCGAAATAATCATCAGGATGGGCGTATTGCCGATGGATGAGTGGGTCTGCTCGATCCAGGTCCGCCCGGTCTCGGCGTTGTCGGTAAGGATAATGAGTGCGGCAAAATCGCTCAGGCGGGTTATGCCTTGCAAGGCAGGAGTCTCCCAAGCAGGGTCGCCATTTACGGTCAACTGTGCCGTCGCGATGGGATCAGTGGCAAAAGACAGGACGCCAGCCGGCCCTCCAGCCAGGTAACCCAAATTGGTGTACTGCAGGCCGGTATCAAGGTGATAGGCCTGCGTGGATTCAAGGAACTGCTCGGCCAATGCCGGGCCCGTGGGAATTGTAGAAACCAGTGTCAGCCGTGTGCCCAGGAAAAGCACCCGGTCAATCACCGTAGCCGCGGAAGCCGCCAATTCGCCCGAAAAGGCTGGATCATAGTCGAAGACCATGAGCATAGGAGCATCGGTCGGAAATTGATTCAACAATACGCCCGTATTGGCCCACTCTGACGGGTACCCCTCCAGATCGGGCGTGAACTGCTGCCCAGTGACCAGAGGAATCAGGATCGCAGCAAACAGGACAATAGAAATGACCAAGCGCCAGGCCATGGTCGAAGTCGAGCGCGCCCGTTTCCGACCTTTGACCTGCCCCTCCTCCAGAATCATTTTTTCCAATTGAGCCGCGTAACGCTGCTGGTTGTCGGTTACCTGCAGTTTAATGGCATAGACCGGGGGCTTGCGCATACTACCCAATCCCTGCCCGGCTGGCAGGACCCCGCGCAGGCCAGCCAACGGTCCGCTGCCTTCGGCTGCGCCGACCTCATCGGGCGCGGCCGGTTGCGCCTCGGCGATAACCGCCTCCACCGGACGCATGGCCTGCACCCAGGAGGGCAGTTCGGCTGTTTCTAGATTTTCCGGCTCGACTTCTTCTTCCTGCGGGACAAGAGGCGGGGATTCCGTCCCCCGGTCGGGGCGGAGTTTCGAGAGCCAGTCGGGGGTCTCCAACGAGAACGCGGCCTGCCCTGGCTCGGCTGAGGATGCGCCTTCGTCCGACATCACCAGGGCCGGGGCTCCCGCGGCTGGGGTGGTCGGGCGTTCGACCCCGGCCAGCCAGTCGGGAAGTTCCTCCTTTTTCCCGACAGGAGGCATCTCCGCCGCCTGTTCGAATTCTTCGGCATGTTTCTCCGCTTCGGAAGCCGCTTTGATGTCGGATTTCAGTTGTGCGAGCCAATCGGGGACTTCGGCAGAGGACTCTTGCTTGGGCGGAAGTTCACTGCTAAATACAGACGAGGCCGCCGCGCCTACTTCCGTCTCCAGGCCAGAGAGCCAGTCGGGCACCTCTGCTCCGGATGCAGAGGGAGGCGGTGTTTCCTCCGGGGCGACAGCCTTTCCCTTGAGTTTGCTAAGCCAGTCCGGTTCAACGCTCGGCGCGGCAGGGGAAGGTTCCTCTGGAGTACCCGGCAAGCCGGAGAGCCACTCGGGTGGTTTTTCTTCACCGGCGGGAGGTTCTTCCACGGCAGGTTTTGGTTTTAAAGACTCCAGCCAACCGGGCAGGCTTTCTCCCCTGGACGAAACTGTTGCCGCGGCAGGAGGTTGTTCCTCTTCGGGCGGTACCTTCCCCGCCTGCGAGGGAAGCGAGGCCTCAGGCGGCGCGGGCAGGATATCCGGCTCGAGGTGCAGTCCCGCCAGCCAATCTGGAACCTCCTCCTCATCCTCTGTAGCAGCAGAACCAAGGCCTGCAAGCCAGTCGAGCGATTCGCCGGAGGCTTCAGCGGGCTGGGAGGATTGGGGTTCGGCGGGCAGGTCCAAGTCGGGGGAAGTGTCCGCCGGGGATTCGGCCGAGGCCTCCTTCCCACCCTTCCGCAGGGATTGCAGCCAGGAGGGGAGGGCGCGTTCCAATTCTCCCGTATCCTTTGGCGTGGGCTGCTCACCGGCGTGAATCGGACCCACGCCGGCCAGTTTTACTTTCTCGAATTCGGAAGTGGCCTTCTTGGTAGGCTTCTCACCAGCGTGAATAGGCTGGGAATCAAGCGGGGTGGAGGCTGGCGGGGGAAGGAGACTCGCCCCACAATTCTGGCAGGTTTCCAGACCCTCGGGGTTGGGCTCGCCGCATTTGGAACAGCGGAGGTCGGCCATTACTTGCCCCCGTATGGCCGGTCGGCACCCAGGAGGATGCGCAAACCGGTAGTCAATGCACCGAGCGCCACGCCGATGAGAATGCCTCGCGCGCCGCTGGCCGCCACGACCTGGGTGATGGCAGGACGCAAGGGATCACTTATCAGAGGGACATCCCCTAAGAACGGCATGGGAGCAGTGCCCAGAAGGATGAGCAAGGCGGTGATGATAAAGATGACCGAAAACGCGCTCAAACGTCGGCGCAGGAGGCGGATGCTGGCATAGGTCAACGTAATTGTCAGGAGCGCCATCAGGCTGGCTTCTACGGGAAGTTGGAAAGTACGGAAGGCTTCGTTGAAGAGGATAGAGGCTTGCTGGCTATAAGGGGCAAGGAGGCCGATGATAAAGGTAGCCAGCATAGCAAAGACAAGGATGATGCTGTAGAATCCGCCCTTTTGCCGATGGACGATCTTGCCGACGTGCACAAACAGGAGGTTGAATACACCCAGCAGGACGGCAAATGCCGCCAGGAGGACCGCCCAAGTGACGAGGGCATTGCTGGCCGCAACCAGGACGTCCAGTTTGACGAAGTATCCTGCCAGCACCACCAGCCCGCAAAGAATGGCAAGTGCAGTAGAAAAGAGCCCCTTGAGTTTCACAGGATACCTGCCACTTTCAACAACGCTCCCCCAAGGATGAACAAGATGATCAGCCAGCGCAGAATATCCTGGACGAGCAGGCTGGCAGGGTGAAAGGGACCCGAATCTGCATACGCGCCGGCGGCATAGAGTTCCTCACCGATGAGAGGCTCCTGGGCGCTGGCGTAAATCACCGCCTGCGCGGCCAGATTGTCGCTGCCGGCCAGGGAGAAGGTATTGCCGCGCTCAGCGGCGTCGGTCAGCAGGGCGGCTTCGACGCCAAAGTTGCCCATCAATACAGTGGTCGAGACATTTTCATCCCGGATGGAGGGGATGGCCCCGGCAGCATAAGAGAAAGGCGTCAGGCCGGTCAGCCGGCCGGCGGAGGGATCATAAGCTTGACCAGACACTACCGCGGCTCCCTGCAGAGTGGCCTGGGAAAGAACGGCCAGGGCGGCGTCGCCGGAGGTGGCGATGGGAGGCCGATCGCTGGCAGAGGTTAATTCGGCCAGGCGGCGCAGGAGCGAGAGTCCGGCCAGGGCCGAGGCGCTCTGGGGCGTGGATAGGGCGCCGCGCCCAAGCGAAATGTGCAAGCGTGAGCCATCTTCCACCACGCGGCCGATGGCGCGCCGCAGGCGGTCGAAGGCAGGCAGGGTTCGGAAAGCAGGGGGATTCTTCGCGCGCCGGAGGGCAAACGCCAGCATCAAGGCGGCGCTGAGGAACACAATGCCAAAAGCAGCCAGGCCCAGGAAAATCTCGGTACCATTCACAGAGAAACGTCCTCTCGCAGGAAAGCCGCAAAGTCTCGCGTTTCGGCAGGGTCCTCCAGCAGGCTGGCAATGGACTCCACGTGTGCGCTGCCGAAGGCCGGGCGCACGAGCGGGGAGCCGAAGTGAAGCACCTGCGCGCTGAGCAAGGTTAGAGGTCCCAGCGCCTCGAGTGCCCAGGCTGCCAAGCCTTCCAACCTGCGGCGGCGCAGGAATTCAGCCCACTGAGGCCAGGAGGCACGCGTGCCGGAGAAAGTTTCGGTCTGCATCCTGCTATGAGTATAGCACAAGTCGTGAAACATTAGAACGAATGAGCGTTGTTGACATTGTACGTCCAGCCGCGCGGCAGGTCAAGTAAAGAAAAGTTGATAATGACCATCGCCATTATAAGTAGTCTCCAATTGAGCAGTTGGCCCGCCAAGAATAGTATAATCAAATTGGTTTTCCCAAGAGGAGAAGTATGATCTACGGCAAACGCATCCGCTTGAGGCGCGATGAGCGCGGCGACCTGCCGAAATTCGTCGAGTGGCTGAACGACCCCGAGGTGCGCCGTTTCATCTCGATGAACCTGCCCATCTCGCAGGCCAACGAGGAGGGTTGGTTCGAGAACATGCTGAAGCGCCCGCCAGAGGAACAACCCTTCGCCATTGAAATAAAAGACGGCGAAGGCTGGCGTCTCGTTGGCAACTGCGGCTTCTTTGACATTGACCGGCGCATTCACAGCGCCGAAGTGGGAATCTTGATCGGGGACAAATCCTGCTGGAACAAGGGTTACGGAACCGAGGTGATGCGCCTCCTCCTGGAGTTCGGTTTTGGGACCCTGAACCTGAACCGCATTTACCTGCGCGTCGACGCGGCGAACAAGGGTGGCATCCGCGCCTACGAGAAGGCCGGCTTCGTCCACGAAGGCCGTTTTCGCCAGGGGACATACCGGGAGGGGCGGTACGAGGATATGTTATTCATGAGCGCCCTGCGCTCGGAATGGAAACCGGAGGAGGAAAGGGAATAGTTATGTCGCAATCCCATGAAATGAAAGTGTACGGCGGCATCAAACTCTACGCCGGCACGGCTTCACCCGAACTGGCGCAGAAGGTGGCCGATTATCTGGGCGAGACGCTCTGCGGGCGCGATATCGTCGAATTCCCCAATGACAACCTGTTCGTGAAACTTCACAGCAGTGTGCGCGGGCAGGATGTGTACCTTATCCAGCACACGGCCTCGCCAGTCCATCGCAACCTGATGGAGCTGCTCATCCTGCTCCAGACCCTGCGCCTGGACTCGGCGGCGCGCGTCACGGCTGTCATCCCGTACTTGTGTTACGGGCGCTCCGACAAAAAAGACCAGCCGCGCGTCCCGATCACCGCCCGGTTGGTAGCCGACATGATCGAGGTCGCCGGGGCCGACCGCTACATGACCCTCGACCCGCATTCTTTCCAGATCCAGGGCTTCTTCTCCATCCCCGGCGACGTGCTGAACGCTCAGTACTTATTGATCA
>JBFMCM010000099.1:0-2062 GCA_040754355.1 Chloroflexota bacterium
TGGTCATCAATTCCGCGGCGCGCGTAAACGGGCGGCGGTACTCGGCTTTGAAAACCCGCAGCAGTGCCGAGACGAACGTCCCGGCGTGGCTGATGCCGATCCAGAACACCGTGTTGACCAGGAAGATGCCCCAGTAGACCGGGTCCGTCAGGCCGGCCACGCCCACGCCCTCGGCGATCAAGTATCCCCAAACCCCGAAAAGGCATACTGCAACCACCACTGACAGCAGGGCATAGACCGCCTTGAATTTCCAGGACGTGGTGCGCATGGCTTCCATGGCCAGCGAGTTCATCTCGCCGCGCGGCTTCGGGTCGAGCATCAAGTGTTCCTGGCGCAGGTGCGCCAGTTCGTGTTCTTCGTGCTGCTTGGCTGCTTCGGTCATCAAGCGCCTCCCTTGAGGTATGTGACCCGCGGCAGGGTGCCCAGGTCTTCGAGCAATTTCACGGCGCGCCCGCTCTGCATCCGCTGGCTGACAGCGCTCTCCGGGTCGTCAATCCGCCCGAAGACCAGCGCCTCGGCCGGGCAGGCCTGCACGCAGGCGGGTTCCACCTCGCCATCGTAGACGTCGCGCCCTTCCGACCTGGCGTTGTCTTCCACCTTGCGGATGCGCTGGACGCAGAAGGTGCATTTTTCCATGATGCCGCGCCGCCGCACGGTCACCTCCGGGTTCAACTGGTTGTTGAGCGGCTCGGGATGCTCGTAGTCGCGCCAATTGAAGGTGCGTGCGATGTAGGGACAGTTGTTGGCGCAGTAGCGCGTCCCCACACAGCGGTTGTAGACCTGCACATTGATCTGTTCGTTCTGGCTGTGCACCGAGGCGAAGACCGGGCAAACCGGTTCGCAGGGCGCCTCTCCGCACTGCTGGCACATGACTGCCTGGAATGGTGTGGCTTTGACCTCCGGGTATTCACCTTCCCAGAAACGTTCCAGCCGGATCCAGTGCATGGCGCGTCCGTAGGCGGCGTCTTCTTCGCCCACGAAGGGAATGTTGTTTTCTATTGCGCAAGCCGTTACGCAGGCCTGGCAGCCCGTGCACAAGTCCTGGTCCACGACCAGTCCCCACTTGCCTTTTTCTTCTTCGCTGAAGTTCGCGCTGAATTCAGGGATTTTCGACTCTGCCATGTTTTACTCCTCGCCGTACACGCCCAACTTGCTCTCGTTGCGTGCCAGCGGATGGGTCCTGCCGGTCTTTTCGATGCGGACTTTGACTGCCGAAAAAGCCAGGTCGCCTGCACCGCTGATTTTTACAGGAAGCAGGCGAGCGGGGCTGGACCCTCGGCCTGCCGCGTACCTCCCGTAAGCAGTGTGCCCCTGCCCAAACGGCATCGCAATGACATCCGGACGAATGGCCGGGTACCGGTAAACGGAGGCTTCGATCTCTCCGTAGGGGGAGACGATGCGCACCAGGTCGTCATCGTGTAGGCCGAGTTCTTCGGCCACTTTGGGATTGATTTCGACCCACGAATTCCACATGACGGTGGTCATCGGGTCGGGAGTCTCCTGCAGCCAGGGCTTGTTGGCTCCGCTTCCGTCGCCCATCAACGCAGAGGGGTAGACGTGGAGCAGGAATTCGCCCTCGCCTTCGACCTGTGTCTCGGGCAGGCGCAGGCTGCGGGTCAGGGCGGAGGCGGCTGCAGGCGTTGTCAACGCGGCGTCCGCCGTCCACCAGCCCCCGTATTGCTGCCACTGCGCCCAGAAAGTATTGATTTCCGGGGCGTTGAAGAAGCCGTTTTCGGTCACCAGCCCCAACACAGACTGCCGAAGGAATTCCACCTCATCCTTGTAGGGGACCGCGCCAGCCAGGTTCCCGCCAATTGCCTGGACAGCAGCCAGCAGCACATCGGCAGTGGCGTGTGTATTGTAGAACGGCACCACCACTGGCTGGGAGCCCGCGAGCACAGGCCGGTCGGCGGCGGGAGCCGCGAACTGGTAGCCCCACGATTCGAGCGGGGTGTGGTCAGGGAAGATGAAATCCGATTGGGCGGCAGTTTCGTCGGGGAAAGATGCAAACGAAATGACCAGGGGAACGCTTGCCAGCGCCCCGGCGAAATCTAGCGCTGCC
>JBFMCM010000100.1:0-2972 GCA_040754355.1 Chloroflexota bacterium
GCAGGCCGATCCCCACCAGCACCGCCACGGCCAGAAGCGCATAGCGGACATCATGTCGCCGAAACCACGCCTCGACGGCAGGAAGGAAGCGCCAATCGTACCACGCGGCGATGCGTTCGAAGAACGGATTAGACAGTGCGCGGCCGGTGTGATGAACGGTGATCTCGCGGCGCAGCCCGTCGCCCAGAAGATTGAAGCCCAGGATGATCACGAAGATGACCGAGCCGGTTACCACCAGGACGGTCGGTTCCGTGAGCCGCTGGATCGAGGTGGCCAGCATCTGCCCAAGTTCGGGCAATCCCAGGGTGTTGACCGACTGGAAGTCGTATATTTCGATATTAACGCCGCCCCCGATGTAGTATCCCAGGAAGCCGAGTTCGGCCGTCACCAGCAGGGTGGAACTGATCTCGTATGCCATCAGCATCCACGTCATCGGCAGGATCTGGCGGGCCACGTGTGTGACGATGATACGAAAATTGCCTGCGCCGAGTGCTCGGCTTGCGTTAATGTACGCCTGGTGCCTGACCTCGCGCGTCTTGCCATTGACGAGGTGCGCCGACTCGGCCCAGCCGTTCAGCGCCAGGCCCAGAATGAAGATTCCCAGTCCGCCCTGAATGCCGACCGCGGAAATAACGATCAGCGCCACGATCAGGACCGGGAGCGAGATCGCTCCCGAGATCAGCGCCTCCAGCGCCTGCCCCCTCCGCCCGGAACTCCAGCCGGCGGCCATGCCGATGGCCAGCGCCAACAGCAGGCGCACGCCTGCCACCACGACCACCATGGCCAGCGTCGGGCGAATCCCGCACAGGATGCGGCTCAACATGTCGCGTCCGAAATTGTCCGTGCCGAGGGGGTAACCCTCGATCTCCAGAGGCCGGTACGGCGGGGAATGAATCCGCCCGTGCGACGACAGGGCGTAGTTCTCCTGCATCGGGTCGTGCGGAGCGAGCCACGGTCCGAAAACAGCCAGGAAAACGGTCACAAGGACGATGGCAGCCCCCAGGAAGAGGGTCCAATTCAACCGCTGGCGGATGAGGCTGGAGGCGGATTTCATGTGCGGGTCAGGCGCGGATCCACGCTGCGCGCAAGTACGGAGGCGATCAAATCGGCGATCATGAAAAAGAAAGCCAGGACAAACAACAATCCGGCCAGGAGCGGCGGAAACAGGAAATTGGCGGACGACTGGGATATGATCAGCGTGCTAGAGAGCAGCCTGCCCAGCCCGGGCCAGGAGAACAGCCGTTCCAGCACGATCAGTTCCACCACCAGCAGCCGCCACGAACCAGCGATTACCAGGATGACCAGCGCCAGGACGTTGCGAAAGGCAAACCGTCCGCGAATGGCCGCCGGGGAGTGACCCATGCCGTGCAGAACGACCACGTATTGCTTGCCGAGTTCCTCGGAAAGGAGCGTGCCGGTCGAGTGGGCGATCTGGAGCATGGGACGCGCCATCAACGCCAGCACCGGCAGGACCATGTGGGCGTCCCATCCGAATCCCACGAACGGGAACAGCGGCTCGCGCCCCGGTCCGCTGAGCAGGTAGAGGATCGATGCGGAGATGAGCAGGATGCCGATGTAGAAGGTGGGGGACGATTGACCGAAGACCGAAAGGGCCATTAGCCAGTAGGAGACCGCCTGCCGGTCAGAGCGGACTCCGATCTTGCCCAGGAAAAGGCCGAGGGCGATGCTCAAGGCGAAGGCCGGAATTAGGAGACCGGCGCTGGCCGCAGTAGCAGACCAGATCGCGTCGACCACTGTCCCGCCGTTGGGGAGGGTGCCGAAGTCGCCGTGAAGCGCGCCACGTAGGTACTCAAGATAAGAAGCAGCAACAGATTGGAGCAGACTGGTTTGAGACTCGAGAGAGTGTAGCAAATCCCACGCCGGCCCCAGGAAGTAGGCATAAACATAACCGACTGCATTGGCAAGGATCATCACGATGGGGATCGCCAGCAGCCTGCGCAGAAAGAAACGCATCATGGGTTGATTTTATCACGCGGCGCCGGGGGATTCCCTGAGCCGGAATTGCGCCTGAAAATCCGTATTCCCCAGCAGGCGCGCAATTTCCAGGTCGCGCGGCGCGGGCAGGAGACAGACGAGGACGAGGAAGACGGGGGTCAGCATGGGTTATCTTTATCCCAAATTATAAAAAGATACAACGTGAAATTGGCAAAAAAAGACACTGGTTTCATCAAGCCTCGGGCGCAGGTTCAATATCGGATATGCTCTAGGCGGCGTCCCGCCGCCGGGGCCTGTCCTGAGCCTGTCGAAGGGACGGCGGCGGGAGCAAAATTTACAATCCCACTTCCTTATTGAACTCCACAATCAATTCGTCAATCTCAGCAGCCTGCTTCTGGACGCCGGTCCAGTAATCGCGCTCGTTCCACATCTTCATGATTTCTTCGTAAGTTTTTCCCTGCTGTTCGACCCAGGTGAAGTACTTCAGGTTGTGGACGCGGCGGCGGTCCGCGTAGCGCAGTTCGAGCAGGTTGTCGGTGGACTGGCCGTGCAGGTAGCGGGCGAAGTCGGCGGCGGCGTCCATCTCGGTGTACTCGCCGAACTCGGCGTGCATTTCCTTCAGGCGGCTCTGGTAGAGTTCCATCGAGTCGGTCAGCACGGTGAGCAGGATGTCGTTCTCGTCCATCTCGTAATACTTGGCGGCCTTGATGGCCGAGAGCACGTTCGAGATGCCGGAAAAGCCGAGCAGGTCGAGGGTCCCGACCACCGCTTCGGGCACGCCCTTCGAGGCGAGGTATTTCCGACCCGCAGGTTCGTTGAACAGGCGCGAAATGTTGACCACCGCGTTGTCGTCAATTGCCACGACCATGTCCGTATTCTTGACGTTGTGGATCCACGGCACGTGCTTGTCGCCGATGCCCTCGATGCGATGCGAGCCGAATCCGTTTTCGAGCAGGGTCGGGCATTGCAGGGCCTCGCTGGCGGCGATCTTCGAATCGGGGAAGACTTTCTTCATG
>JBFMCM010000101.1:0-6638 GCA_040754355.1 Chloroflexota bacterium
CGAACTCATCGAGAACGCCCGCGTCATTGGCGGGACCACTCCCCAGGCCGCCCAGGCCGGGCGGGACCTGTATGCCCTCTTCGTCAAAGGGCAAATTGTCACCACGGACGCCACCACCGCCGAGATGGTCAAGTTAATGGAAAACACTTATCGCGACATCAATATTGCAATCGCCAACGAATTTTCCCGCCTGGCTGAGCGCTTCGGCGTGAATGTGTGGGAAGCCGTTTCCATCGCCAACCTGCACCCGCGCGTCAAAATCCTGCGCCCCGGCCCCGGCGTGGGCGGACACTGCATCAGCGTGGACCCGTGGTTCTTCGTCGAGTCTGCTCCTGATTTGGCGTCTTTGATCCACACTGCCCGGCTCGTCAACGATTCACAGCCGCATTTCGCCCTCGATCTGGTCAAGAAAGCGGCCGGTTCGCTCGAAGGTAAAAAGATAGCCGCTTTGGGCCTGGCCTTCAAGGAAGACGTGGACGACCTGCGCGAAAGCCCGGCCGTGGAACTGGCGCGCCTGATGGCGCAGGCAGGCGCACATGTCAAGGCTTTCGAGCCGAACAAACCCGACGCCCAGTTCGATGGCTTCGAGACCGTCTCTACGCTTTCCGAGGCTTTGCGGGAGGCTGAGATCATCGTCATCCTGGTGGGGGACCGCGAATTCAGGCAGTTGATTCCGAGCGAAGTCGCCGCCCAGACTCTTGCCCGCATCGTCGTGGATATGCGCGGCATTTTGGAGCGCGAGGCCTGGGAGTCTGCCGGATTCCACCTCTTCACCCTCGGCGTCGGCTCTGCTACGAACAACTGACGACTCACGACTAACGATAAACATGCGCGTACTCTCGGTATTTGGCACCCGCCCCGAAGCCGTCAAAATGGCTCCCGTTGTCCATGCCCTGGCTCACACACAGGGTGTGGACTCGCACGTCTGCGTCACGGCCCAGCACCGTCAAATGCTCGACCAAGTGCTGAAACTGTTCGACATCGAACCTGACTACGACCTGAACCTGATGCGCGAGGACCAGTCGCTGGCCCAGCTGAGCGCCCGCATCTTCCGGGACCTCGATCCGGTTCTTGCCGACCTGAAGCCTGATTGGGTGCTGGTGCAGGGCGACACCACCACCGTTGCCATAACTGCCCTCCTTTCCTATTATTGCCGCATCCGGGTCGGTCATGTGGAAGCCGGGCTGCGCACACATGACAAGTGGCAGCCTTTCCCCGAGGAGATCAACCGCCGCGTGGCGGGCGTGGTCGCCGACCTGCATTTTGCTCCCACCGAGTGGGCGCGCCGCAACCTGCTGGAGGAGGGCGTACCCGATACAGTTATCGCTGTGACCGGCAACCCGGTCATCGACGCCTTGCAGGTGGTTGCCAGGCAGCCTGCCCCGCAGGAAGTGAATCGCTTGATGAGCAAGTTGGGTATCGGGGAAGGAAAGCGCCTCCTCCTCGTCACTGCTCATCGCCGCGAAAATTTTGGGCAACCATTGGAAAATATTTGTATAGCGCTGCTCGAATTAGCCGGGCGCGGCGACGTGGAAATTGTCTACCCGGTGCACCTCAACCCGAATGTGCAGGAACCGGTTCGGCGCTTGTTGAAAGGTGCCTCCCATATTTCCCTTCTTCCGCCTCTCGATTACCTGCCGCTTGTGCATTTTATGAAGAATTCCACACTGGTCCTGACCGACTCGGGCGGCCTCCAGGAGGAGGCCCCGGCTTTTGGTGTGCCAGTGCTGGTGCTGCGCGCTGTCACCGAGCGGCCGGAGGGGGTGGAAGCAGGAGTGTTGAAACTTGTCGGAACAGATAACAGGCTCATCGTCCGCGAAGCGAACCGCCTGCTGGACAACCCGTCAGCCTACGCGGCGATGGCCAAGGCCGTCAATCCTTTTGGCGACGGGCAGGCGTCCAAACGTATCGTCTCGGCATTGTTAAAATTTACACCTTAAAATATACTCATTAATGCGATTGTCGTATTTTTTAAGGGAGTGTATAATCCAATTGTGACGATTGCGCGTAGACCACTTCTGATTCTGCTTTTTACGTGTCTGTTCTGTTTGATTGGCTATCCCGTTCATGCTTTACAGACCGGCGGTCAATATTTCCCCCAGACAGGTCACAATGTAATTGGCGAGTTTTGGGAATTCTATCAAAGTGTCAGCGATGCGGCGCTGGTCTTCGGCGCGCCGATCACCGAGCAGTATGGGGCTACGGACGGCTCCGGGAAGACCATCCAGTATTTCGAGCGGGCGTTATTCGAACTTGATTCTCGGAAACCGATCGGGCAGCGGGTGACGACGATTGCACTAGGCGCGCTTCTTTACAGATCGGGTCTGCCAACGGTCAATTTGACCACTGCCGGCGCCTGTCGGGTTTTTCAGAACGGGATTGGGGTTTGTTATGACTTCCTCACCTTTTTCGAACAGCATGGCGGTGTGAAGCGTTTTGGAAATCCTGTTTCGGCCTTCGAGTTCCAGCCCGATGGCCGAATTATCCAGTATTTCGAAAAAGCCCGTTTTGAGTATTACCCTGAACATAGCGCGGGCAATACTGTCCACCTGGCTGATCTGGGGCGATTGTATTTCGGCCGCCACGAGGATATTGCCCGTCTGAACCCGGTCCCGCCGTTTGGAAATATTCCCCAAACGCAGCCATCGGTACTTTCGCTGCGGGTGCTGGTCTTTGCCTTACGGGCAGTGACACTCCCAACGGATACTCAACAAGTATATGTGGTCGTCCAGAACCAGACCTACCAGCCTGTGGCTGGCGCCTCCGGGACAGTGACCATCCACTTGCCCAGCGGGGAAGATTTGATTTACCCGGTAACCACCGACTCCGACGGGATTGCGGTCGTCTCGGAAATAGGATTTACCGACCAGCCGCCTGGCAACCTCGTACCGATTGATGTACAAATCACCTATAGGGAATTGGCCGACTCCACGACCACTTCTTTCCGAATTTGGCGTTGATTCGTGGAATAAAGCCCTCCGAGCGGACGCGCGCGTCCGCTTCTTTATTTATGGATTGGCTCGGTTATAATTGCGGCAACTTATTCGAATACAGGAGGTTCCTATGGATATTGCTGATTTTGTCAAGGCGGTTTCCACCCTCGCTTGGCTGTTGACCATCGGGCTGGTGGTGCTTGCCGTCGCGCGTGCCTCAAGGGGCAAGCCCATCAAACAGGCTTCCAGCCTCGTCGTGATTGCGGGCATCTTCTCGCTGGTGCTGACAATCGTCGGATTTGGACTGGTCTTCCTCCAGGCGGATGAACGCGGCGTGGTTGTCTCGCCGTACGTTTCACAGGGTTATCGCCCGGAAGCGCTCGGTCCCGGCTTGCACTGGATCATCCCTGGAGAGACCGTGACGCGCTATACAATCTCCAAGCAGACCTATACCATGTCCATTGCCCAGGATGAGGGGGATGTCTACGGCGACGACTCGATCACCGCCCGCACCTCGGACGGGCAGGAGATATTCGTGGATGCCTCGGTGATCTTTTCGGTTGATCCGGCACATATTATTGATGTTCACATTGCCTGGCAAGACCGATACATAACCGAGTTGGTCCGCCCCCAAGTGCGCGGCATCATCCGCGATGCCGTCTCACAGTACGGCGTTGAGGAGGTAGTCAGTACCAAGCGCGCCGAGTTAACAACTGCCATTACGGATGCATTGGAGATCAAACTCGAAGAGAATGGATTGATCCTGGTGGACTTCGTCATGCGCAATATCACCTTCTCGGAAGAATACGCCTATTCGGTGGAGCAGAAGCAGATCGCTGAGCAACTGGCCTTGCAGGCTGAGTTGATCGTCGAACAGAAGAGGCAGGAAGCCGAGCAGGCCCGCCAGGAGGCGCAGGGTCTCGCAGACGCGGTGGTCATCCAGGCGGAAGGTGCGGCAGAAGCGCGTATCATCGAGGCTGAGGCTGAAGCCGAAGCGCTCCGTCTGATCGCCGCAGCCTTGCAAGATAACCCAGATTTGCTCCAGTATCAATACATAACAAAACTCGCCCCCAATGTGAAAGTCATCCTCATGCCCACCGGCGCGCAGTTCATCCTGCCGCCCGAATTGATCGCACCCTAGATATGTCTGAGGTTTTTCCAACCGGGCAGCAGATCCGGCTGACCAGTTACTCCAACTGCGCGGGTTGAGCGTCCAAACTCAACGCGGAGACGCTGGCGCAGGTTCTGCGCCCGGTTAAAGGCTTGTTTGCACATCGAGACTTCCCAGACCTGTTGGCTGGTCTCGATACCCCAGACGACGCAGCCATCTGGAAGTTGGATTCGAAGCGCGCCCTGGTCGTCACCACCGATTTCTTCACCCCGGTGGTGGATGATGCGTACGACTACGGCCAGATCGCGGCGGCCAACAGTCTGTCGGATATTTACGCCATGGGCGGCCAGCCATTCCTGGCTTTGAACGTGGCCGCTTTGCTGCCTGAACTGCCCTCTGAAGTCAACGGCGAGATCCTGCGCGGCGGTGCAGAAAAATGCCGCGAGGCGGGCGTCGTCATTGCTGGCGGTCATACCATCCAGGACAAAGAGCCGAAGTATGGGCTGGTGGTTCTCGGTTTCGTTCATCCCAGGAAATTCCTATCCAAGAGCGGGGCGCGGGCTGGTGACTGTTTAGTGTTGACCAAGCCTCTTGGCTTTGGCGTCACCACCACCGCCCTGAAGCAGCAAAAGACTGTTCCCGAAGATGTGGCGGAGGTGGTCCGCTGGATGAAAAAACTGAATCGCGAGGCGGGTGCCCTGGCCCTGGAATTCGGCCTGCGCGGCGGCACGGACGTGACCGGCTTCAGCCTGCTCGGCCACGGTTTGGAGATGGCCGAGGCTTCGGGGATTGGCTTCCGGTTGGAGATGGATAAAATCCCCTTCGTCTCGTGCGCAGAGAAGTACGCCGCGATGTGGACTTTCCCGGGCGGCGCCTCGGACAACCGCCTGTATTTCGGGCCACACGTCCGGTTCGCTTCGTGGATCTCGGAGGAAAAGCAGATGCTCCTATTCGATCCGCAGACCAGCGGCGGGCTTTTGCTGGCAGTTCCCAGGTCCAAAAAAGATGCTTTCCTGAAACGAGCGGAGGAAATCGGCCAGCCAGTCTGGGTTGTTGGCGATGTGGTCGAGGGTTCGGGAATTGATGTGGTCTGATCTCCCCCGTCCCTGGCAGGACTGTTTGGAACTGGCCTGGGAGGCCTATTGTGACGACTGCATTCCCATCGGCGCGGTTGTGACTGGCCCTGGTGGGGACATCCTCACCCGCGGCCGCAACCGGATTTTCGAGAAAGTTAAGCCGGGAGGCGTCAACGGATCAGCCCTGGCTCACGCCGAAGTGGAGGCGCTGCGAGGGCTGGACCTGGATGCTGTTGACCCGCACGCCTGTGCCCTCTACACCACCACCGAACCCTGCCCGATGTGCATGGGGGCATTTTACATGTCCGGTCTGCGGACACTGCATTATGCAGCGCGCGATCCCTGGGCCGGCAGTGTCAATCTGCTCGGCTCTACCTGGTACCTGGCGCGAAAGCCAATTCAGGTATCTGGTCCGCATGAGTTGCTTGAGATGCTCATCACGGGCCTATTTGTGGAACAGGATTGCACGATGCACTCAGGTAATTTACCGGAAGGCGATTTCTACCGCCGGATAGGCACGGTCATGCCGTCTGCAGTGGAGTTTGGCATAAAAATGTGGCAAATTGGGGAAGTGAAGGAGTTGCGCCGCGCAGGTGTCTCAGCAGAGGAAATATTCGACAGGCTGGCAATCCGGGTAAAATAGACTGGCGGGCTGCATTCGCCCGCCGAATTGGATGGAAATGTCTGATTTCTGGAAAGATATTCTGGTCATACTTCTCTTGATCCTGCTCAATGGAATTCTGGCTTTGTCAGAAGCGGCCATGCTCTCGGTCCGCAAAGCGCGCTTGCAGCAGCGCTTGAACGACGGGGATAAACGCGCCCGGCTGGCGCTGAGATTGGCTGAGAATCCCAACCGCTTCCTCTCCACCATTCAGATTGGTATCACGGTGATAGACGTGTTGATCGGTGCCATCAGCGGCGCGACAGTGGCCGAACTGCTCAGCGAAACCTTCGCGCAAATCCCGGCCCTCGCGCCTTTCAGTGAGGCGATCGGCTTGGCCATTGTTGTCGTCGTCGTGTCGTACCTTTCCATCGTTTTCGGAGAATTGGTTCCGAAACGACTGGCTCTTCAAAGCGCTGACAATGTGGCCTCGGTGATTGCCGGGCCAATGGCTTTCGTTTCCAGTCTCTTTACGCCTCTCGTATGGCTGTTGGGTAAATCCACCGATTTGATTCTGCGCGTCTTTGGCATCAAACACGCCGCTGAAATCCCTGTTACTGAGGAGGAATTGCTAGTCCAACTCGACCAGGGTACACAGGCGGGTGTTTTCGAGGAGACCGAACAGGATATGGTGGAAGGTGTCTTCTCGCTTTCCGACCAGCGCGTCAATGCTTTGATGACACCGCGCAATGAGATCGTCTGGCTTGACGTGAACGATACGGCCGACGAGATTCGCAGGAAGATGTCTGAGAGCCCCTTCTCGCGTTTCCCGGCCGGAGAAGACAGCCTCGACCACCCGATCGGCGTGGTCAAAGCAAAAGAGGTGCTCCTGGCGAATATCAAGAACGGGAAGGATT
>JBFMCM010000102.1:0-6197 GCA_040754355.1 Chloroflexota bacterium
CAGCCGTTGGCTTTTTCCAGCGCGCCCAGCGGCCCGAAGGGATTGGCGAGGGTCTGGGCAGCCAGGAAATCGCCAGCGTTGAAACCGGCAAAGGACAGGATGGGATGCCCCGACCGGCTGGCGTGCGGGTGGCGGCGCACGGTTTCTGGGATAACGCCCATCAACGGGTCGGCCGGCATCTCGGGGGTGAAAAACTCCGCCATGCGGTTCAGGTCTGTGCCGGAGCCATACTTCAGGCCGTTGCCCTCCGGGCCGACCAGCGGCGTGACCATCGTCTTGTACGTAAAGACCGGGACCAGAACCGCCTCGAAGACGGATTCCAGGGCGCTGACCACCGTCTTGGCGCCGCCCTCCACTTCTCCGAAAGCTGACAGGGAGGCATGCACCACCACCGGAGTCTCGTCCAGTTCGAGGCTGCGCAAGCCCAGCAGCAGGTCCCGCAGGCGGACAGCCACGGACTATTCTCCCCGCAATTGCACCAAATGTTCGCCGATGTGGGCCACCATCCGATCCGCCCACCATTGGAAGGAATGTGTTCCGAGCGAGACGTGCGTGCCGGGACGTTCCCAGGTCTCGTCAGGCAGTCCTTCCAGCCAATCAGCGGCCTGCTCGCATTGCTGTTTGAATTCTCTCACCAGTGCTGCCATCCGTTCGGCGGGGTCGTAATGTTCCGCCATCCAGCGCTCGCCGTCGAATTCCTGAAACTGAGGGTTGGAAGATTCCGCAATCTGTTCCAGGCGCGGGAGATAAACCTCCCGGTTGACATCCCTCACGTGGGCGAGGATCTGGTGTGAGTTCCAACTGCCGTCCTGGCGCGGTTTGACCTCGTAAAAGTCGGGAATTTCGCCCAGGATGCGTTGGACCTCGCGCGAGGCGTTCCTCAGGCCGGAAAACAAATATTCACGCTCTGTCATTTCTTCCTCCTGGTTGAGAACAGAATGAAAGGAGTTCTTCTATCAGGTGGCTGTCCTTGCCGTCGAGCAGGCCGACTTTGACGCCGAAGGCAGCAAACTCTTGGGCAGCCGATTCGACCAGCGCCTCCAGCCCGGCTTTGCTGGCGAAGTAGGCAGCGCGCTTTTCTTGACCCTTCGACAGGCTCAAGGCATCGCCTTTAGACCGGCTGCCGATATGGACGATGACTCCGCCGCCCTGTTCTTTCATGATCCGTCCGGTGGACTGGGTCAGCAGGAATGCGCCGGTCAGGTTGACGTCCAGGGTGCGCACCCAGTCCCATTCATCCATTTCGAGGACGGTTTTCTGCGGCTCGACCTCGGCGCAGTTGACCAGGATATCAATCCGCCCGAAGTCGTCCAGCACCTGGTTGAGCAGGCCCTGGACAGGCAGTTTCTTGGCGATGTCGGCGATGTAGGCTTTCACCCGCCCTCCCGAGGCCGTAATGCGGGCGACGGTTTCGTCGAGGTTGATCGGGGTCACGTCCGCCGCGGCGACGACCGCGCCCTGCGCGGCGAACGCTTCGGCCGCGGCGCGCCCGGTCCCTTTGCCCGCGCCGGTGATTAGAACGACTTTATCGGTGAATTTACCCATTTATTTATCCCTGTGACCGATTCTGGAATGCAGGGGCTTGCCCCTGCTGCGACGGCGAGCCGTCGCACTCCAAAGTTATTCTCCGCACACCACCACTTCGTCTGGTGCGGTCTGTCCATTGAGAAGGATGCCGAAGTAGGGTGAGGGGTCGAGCGTGTTCTTGATTTCCAGTTCGTTCATGAATTTACCATCCTCGTCCGAGAGCACGATGGAGAAATGCAGGTGCACGCCGGAGGGATTGGCGGAGTCGCCGGTGTAGTTGCCTTGGTAACCAAGGAAGGTTCCGGCTTCGATGTACATTTCGGTAGTCCCGGGCGGGAAGTTGGACGAGATGAACGAGTTGCCGTTCGGGTCAGCCATATGGGTGTAGTAGAGCCAGATCTGACGGCCCGGCTGGAGCGGGTCTTCAGGTACGCGCACGATGACCGCCGACTTCCACTCCGGCAAGCGCCATAAGTAGCCGGGGTAGGCTGCCACGATGGGCGTCACGCCCACGTTGGTGCCGCCGAAGATATCCAGGCCGGTGTGCCGGTGGTCGGGAAGGAACGAGTCGTCCCACAGGTAGCCAACCAGGCCGTCGGTGGGCATCACGAATGGGGCAGAGGGCAGGCAGCGGGTCCCGGCGCGTACGGCCCAATCGGGATGCTCCTCCGGATGACGGATCCATTCGACCACGCGGGCGGAGCGCCCCGAGGCCGGGAGCATGGTCCGGAAAAGGTAGAAACCCAGCCCAACGAATACGCCAAGAATGAGAACCAGGATGGTCCAACGCTTCTGCATGGGTTGATTATACTGCCTGGAGAGGGAACCATAGTACCATTGATTTTGCCGAAATTTTCTATATGCAAATCTTCCGAATCGTTATATACTATCACCCTCTTGACCTAACAATTTTGTTAGGCCACATTCTCTTAAGGAGGCATATGAACAAACGTGTGGTTTCAATTGTTGTGGCTGCACTGGCCATCCTGGCGTTAGCCATGCCGGTCTCTGCAGCGGGGAACAATCAAAAGATTGGTATCAATGTGCTGTTGAATACCAGCATCACCGATGCCATCCTGGCCGACTTGGGCACTCATGGTACCGTACGCGATGTGGTCTATGAGCTCGACGCGATTACCATGCAAGTCCGCGCCGGCGACCTGGCAGCCGTCCAGTCCTTGCCATACGTGGCAGCGGCCAATCCGGATGCAGTCCGTAACGGCGCGCCCGTTGACACCGTCTCTGTGACCGACTTCGAGAATGGTCTGAGCACCTGGGACCTGGATGCCATCAATGTCACCGATTTCGGCTTCAACAACCGGCAAGTGGCGTATGACGGCACGGGCGTGTACGTGGCCGTGCTGGACACCGGTCTGCTGGACTCCTGGCGGCAGTACTTCCCGCAGGAACGCATCGCCACCCAGTTTGCCATATCCTTCGGTGGCGGCGGCGGTGAAGTTGGCAATGTCTCGGAACAGCCTAATAAATGGGAGCATGACCAGAATTCACATGGCACGCATGTGACCAGCACCATCCTGGGTTACAGCCTGCGCGGTACGCCGGTTAACGGCGTTGCCCCCCAGGCGACAGTCATCCCGGTCAAGGTTCTCAACCAGAACGGTTCCGGTTGGTCCTCGGTGATCGCGCGCGGCATCGTCTATGTGACGGATTTAAAGCTCAGCGGCGCCTTGGGAACCAATCCAGTGGTGATCAACATGAGTCTGGGCGGCCCCTCGCTGGATGCCATGGAAAAGGCCGCCATTGATTACGCGGTTGCCAACGGCGTGATCATCGTTGCTTCCGCCGGGAACGAAGGCGAGGCTGGCATGGGTTACCCGGGCGCGTATGCCCCGGTCATCTCGGTGGCCGCCTCCGGCTGGACCGGTGAGTGGTTGCCGTTAGGGAACCGCAGTTGGTGGTACAACCGGAATGTAGCCGACCCAACGAATCCGGCTGACTACTACATCACCGATTTCTCCAGCCGCCAGTTGGCCGGCCAGGACCTGGATGTGGCCGCGCCCGGCTCGTGGGTAGTGGGCCCCTATCAGGTCAACAGCGGCCAGACCTCCTACTACTTCCTGGGCGGTACTTCGATGGCCAGCCCGCATGTAGCCGGCATTGTGGCCCTGATGATTCAGAAGAACCCAACCCTGACGGCGGCTGACGTGGAATCCATCCTCACCGGCGCAGCCATTTCGCTGGCTCCCGGTTGTCGCACGGTCTATAATCCAGACGGCAGCAGCGGCAACGTTTGCTGGGGCGCAGATGCCACCGGCTCGGGCCTCATTACGGCAGATGCAGCCCTGACTGCTACTCCGTAATTTGAATTGAAATCCGAATAGAAACGAACCGCCGCAGGGAATCCCTGCGGCGGATTTTTTTATATTACCCCATGATCGTGCCTATCGTTTGTTCTGATTTCTAATACAAAATCTATGTTTCTTTGTTGTATTTCTGACAGGCGGGCAATATCATACTGCCATCTTTAGTCGGATGAAATTCAAAAGGAGACCCCCAATGACTTACTTTATTGCCCCTCACCAGTACCGCATGGCCCGCCGTTGGGCGCGCATGGCCGAATGTGAACAACCCGAACACTCCCATCGCTACACTTTATCGGTTGACATTCGCGACCAGGAGGATGCCTACGTGCTGAACGCCCTCATCCCTGGGCTGAAAGCCGAAGACCTGAATATCCAGATTCTGGAGGACGTGGTCACCATCGAAGGCGAATTCAAGGGTAACGAGGACGAGTACCTGGCGCGCGAACTGCCGCACGGCGCTTTCCGCCGGACCCTGCGCCTGCCGGCTGCGTTGGACGCCGAAAAGGCCCAGGCCAAGATCACCGATGGCGTGCTGACCCTGACCCTGCCCAAGGCTGAGTCTGCCCGCCCGAGGACAGTCAAGATAGCCGTCAAATAAGATTTGCACCATCATGTGCTTTTCCCCAGAGACGCCTCTCCAGAGGCGTCTCTGCGCGTTAATTTCAGGTAAAATACCCGCATTCCCTATCTGGAGATCCCCTGTGCGAAACCGATTTGCCCTCCTCTTCATCACCCTCGGTCTGTTGACGGCCTGCTCCGGCAGCCCGACTCCGACGCCGGATATTCCCACTCTCACTCCGACTACCGAAGCCACGCCAACCCCCGCCGACCCGCTGGCCATCCTCATCCTGCCGGCCGACCTGCCGCAAAGCGCCTCGGACGAGTTCCAGACCCTGGTCTACGACCTGGCGCAAGGAAATGGGATGCGCTTCCAGGTGCGCAACACACTCACGGTGGAGGAATTGCAGGCAGAACTCCCAGCCTTGAAAATCATCGTGGCGCTGCCTCCGGACCCGGGTCTGGCCGCGCTGGCCGCGGCCGCGCCGGGGGTCCAATTCCTGGCAGTGGACATCCCCGAGGTAACGGCCGGGGGTAACCTGTCAACCATCGGCGGTGCCGACCAGCCGGTGGACAAGCAGGCCTTCCTGGCAGGATACATCGCCGCCATGCTGGCCTTCGAATGGCGGGTGGGCATCCTCTCGGAAAGGGACACGCCGGGCGGCGAGTCGGCCCGCACAGCGTTTGCGAATGGATACCATTATTTCTGTGGTGATTGTCGCAACCAAAATTTTTCCTGGCCATGGCCTGTGAATGGATACCCAATTGTTGCCCGCATCCCAACCGATGCCCAGGAAAGCGAATACTACGGTTATGCGGCTGCATTGCTTGACTATAACTCGAATATTTATGCAAGTGTTATATACGTTTACCCGGAAGTGGCGACCTCCGATGTTTTTTCCTACCTGGCTGAAAAAGGGGTTCTGCTGTTGGGACAGGAATTGCTGAGTGAAGACCTCCGCTCCAACTGGATCGCCAGCATCCAGCCGAACGTGATCCCGGCCATCCAGAGCATCTTCCCAGACCTGTTGGCCGGGAACGGTGGCCGGACGGTTCCCACGCCCCTTTACCTGACCGACGTGAACGAGGGCCTGCTGACGGAGGGCAAACTGCGCCTGGCGCAGGAGGTGCTGGACGGTTTGCAAAGCGGCACCATCGGCACGGGAGTCAACCCGTAGGCGTATGCCCACCCTGCGGCGGTCTATCTCTTCGAGCCGCAGGCTTATCGGGAGAAGGTGCGCCTCTTATTCAGGAGGGCGCTCCTCGCAGGTTGAGTCTGCCAGCAAGACGAATCGCTGAAGCCGCCTCTCGTCTGAGAGGCGATTGTTTATCGCAATTCATTCAGGTTTAATCTCTTCTGGATATAGTTGAGAAACAGACAGCCGATGAGGATTTTTCTCAGATCTTGAAAGAGTAAGATGGATATCCGCGAAACGCTTACGCTTGACACACCCCAAGATTTACGCCAATGTCTGCAAGACAACCACAAGAAGAAAATCGAAATATGGTTGATTTTTTTACAAGAAGTCCTCCGGCAGGCAGACCCTGACGATTGTCCAGGCAGTCGAAGAAGCGCTGTGCTTCGGCTGGATCCAGAGCCGACTCAAACTGCTCGAACCGGGCCGCTTCGCTGTCCGTTTTTCGCCAAGGCATAAAGGAAGTCAGGACTTTCGCTTGAAGTGCTCACATGATACCATGTAGGCATGATCTCCAAACAACAATATGTTGAATATCTGATTTGCACAATTGGCAACTACACGAGTTCAAATCTTGCCGAGCACTTGGACG
>JBFMCM010000103.1:0-2953 GCA_040754355.1 Chloroflexota bacterium
CAGCAGGCGGTAGGCCTGGAAGCGGTCGCCTTCGAGGTAGAGCACGGTGTCCACGATGTGCTCCAGGACGCGCGGCCCGGCAATCGTCCCCTCCTTGGTGACGTGCCCGATGACGAAGACCGCCGGCCCGGAGGTCTTGGCCAGTTCGCGCAGCCGGTTGGCGCTCTCGCGCACCTGCGAGACCGAACCGGCGGCCGAGTCCATCTCCGGGATGTAAACGGTCTGGATGGAATCGACGATCAACAGGTCCGGCTTGACCGCCGCGGTGTGGTCGAGGATGGCCTCCAGGCTGGTCTCGGTGACCAGGAACAGGTCGGAGGGAAGTTTCGTCCCCGGGGCGATGCGCGCGGCGCGCATTTTGATCTGCCGCTCGGACTCCTCGCCCGATACGTACAGGACCTTGAGCCTGTCCGCCATCTGCAGGGCCAATTGCAGCATCAGGGTGGACTTGCCGATGCCGGGGTCGCCGCCCACCAGGACGATGGATCCCGGAACGATGCCGCCGCCCAGCACGCGGGCGAACTCGCCAATCGGGACGGGAATCCGCTCCTCGGCCTCCAGGCTGACCTCGCCGATGCGCCGCGGGGCAGAGCGCCCGCCCAGGCCGCGTCCGGCGGTGCGCGCCCCGGCGTGCTCCTCGGAGACGATTTCCTCGATCATCGAGTTGAACGAGCCGCACTGCGGGCATTTGCCCATGAATCCGGCGGAGACGCGTCCGCACTGCTGGCAGACGTAACGGGTGTGGGTCTTGGATTTAGGCATGTGCGTATTATACCTTTACGCGTTCTCATGCTGGTTTAACTTATTAGACCTCTTGCAAGATGTCGGTAGATTTTCGTAGAGGCGGCTCCCATGCCGCCGGTAGACGGGCGTGGGAGCCCGTCTATGCAAGAGAATATTGGACCTCTTGCATAAGTGCGACGCACTTCGCTGCGCGATAAAGAAATAGGCATACAGATCGAGCGTGTCACCTGAAGCGCATTTGTGGAGCAGGAAAAAGTGCGTCGCACATCCATTTTTTCGCGCCATTCGCTTTCTTCGCGAAATTCGCGTTAAGAATCATCACTCTTGCGCAACCGGACAGAAAAAGGGATAATCATCCCGATACTCAGTTCCCTTTCCCGGAGATCCCATGACCGATAACCAGCCCAAGACCCTGACCTGCCCCTCCTGCGGCGCGCCGCTGGATTTCGACGGGCGTAGCAATATCATCCAGTGCAAGTTCTGCAAGACCAACGTCCTCATGCCGGGAGTCCAGGCGCAGGCGGCTGCCCCGGCCGACCTGGCGGAGGTCCGCCGGCTGGCCGAGAGCGGCAATATCATCGAGGCCATCCGCCGCTACCGCGAACTGTACGAAGTTGGCTTGAAGGAGGCCAAAGAGGCAGTGGAATCGCTGGCTGCCGGTCAGGTAGTGGAGGCGCGGGTAACAGTCACGGGTCCGCTGAGCGCCGAGGAGACCGGGCGCATCCTGGAGGAAGTGCAGAATTTGCTCCGGGACGGGAACAAACTCGAGGCCATCCGGGTCTACCGCCAGGCCTCCGACGTGAGTATGGCAAAGGCGAAGGATGTGGTGGACCGTGTCGAGGCCGCGCTGACCGGCATCCCGGTCCCGCCCCGGGTCGAGATCCTGGGGGAGCCAGCCTCCGTCCAGGCGGACCGGAAAGTCTCCTGGCTGGCGGTTTTCATCGTCCTCATTACCTTGCTCATTGGCGGCGGCGCGCTGGCTGCGTTATTGTTCTCAACCGGCGGCCCGTTCGTCCCCTACCTGGTTGCCAACGGCCCGGCAGTTCTGATTCCTTCCGATTCCGGCGCCTCCGACGTGGCAGCCGCCTTCTACAACGTCACCGACGAAACCTACGAGGTCGGCCTGGTGGAGGCGGAGACCGGCAAATTGCGCTGGCGCTCCGAGCCCCTGCCCGGCGACGGGTACGTGGACGGCCTGGCCCAGGCGGGCGGCCTCGTCTACGCTGCCAGCGGGGCAGACTTGCTGGCCTACCGCGCGGAAGATGGCAGCCTGGCCTGGCAGACGCAAATGCCCGACGAGTTGAATTACAGCGACGACAGCCTGCTGGTGGCGGACGGCTGGGTGCTGACCGCGAACCTCGATCAGTCGGTGCAGGCCTACGATTCCGTCACCGGAATCCAGGTCTGGTCGCGCCGCCTGGGCGGCTACGACCGCAGCCTGCGGCTGATTGACAGTTCGCTGGTCGTGTTCGATTACGTCGGCGATGATTACACCTACAGCCTGGTCTTCCTCGACCCCGCCGACGGCAGCCAGGAACGAATCCTCACGCCTTTCTGCCAATTTAGTGAGTACTCGCAGGCCACGCTCGACCCCGATTCCGGCTTCTTCTACGACGAAGCCGCAAGCGCCCTCACCCTGGTCTACGACTCCTCCCCGGGCTGCATCCAGCGTCTCAGCCTCCCCGGCGGCCAGATCGCCTGGGAAACCCTCGACGACGACTGGTACAGTTCTTCGCCCCACGGCCTGCTGGCAGAGTCCCGCCTCTACTTCACCAACGGGAACGAACTGCTGGCCGTGGAAGAAGCCAGCGGCGCGCTGCAAACCCTCCTGGCGGACGAGGACTATGAGTTCATCCCGCTGGCGGTCAGCGGCGACACGCTCATTGTCCGCGCCCGGCGGACGCGCGGCTCGGAGCGCTTCGAACTCCGGGGGCTGGATGCAACCTCCGGTGAAATTCTCTGGCAGATGGACCTGGGCGACGCCAAGCCGATCGACCCGCCGGATGAACTGGTTGGCCTGGTGGATGAGGGCGAGCCGGGCTGGACCTGGCGCCTGCTGGCCGGTCAACTGGTCGTGATCCAGTTCCAGGCCGCGCCCAACCAGCTCCTCATCCAGACGCTCGACCCTGACGATGGAACCCTTGTCAGCGAGATGACCGTGGCGCTGAAAGGCATCAGCGGCGATTTCTATTCTGTTCCCGAGGTCATT
>JBFMCM010000104.1:0-11456 GCA_040754355.1 Chloroflexota bacterium
TGACCGGCCACTGGCACGTGCTCTCGGCTATCATCGCCACCATCATCCTGCTTTACTATGGCGACATGATCGGTCTGAAAGGCAAACTGCGCCAATGGTACGGCTGGGCCATCATCATCTTATCCGACATTGCCTTTGGCTCCGTCACCGTCTTCGAAATGAAACGCCTGTTCATCAGCGAGGCGGACCAGCAGCCACTGGTCAATACCTTGATGTACTTGATAGATTTCGGTCTGGGCATGCTGCTTGTCATCCTGGCCATGCTCATGATCTGGCGCTTGTTCGACCTGTTCAAGAAGAAAGGACGCTGGAAAGAAGAAGTGGAGCACGAACTCTCCGCGGAGGTGAACCAATGAAACGCTCTCTCTGGACCTTCATCCTGCTCGCTGCGGTTCTAGCCTCCTGCGCGCCAGTGGACATGAACGCACCTGTCCCTGTTTACGACACGGGCGTGGACCCGGAAGCCTGGGCCGTCATCCCAGCCGGACCTTTCCTGCTTGGGCAGTTCGCCGAACCTGCCTCGATTGACTACGATTACGAAATCATGGTCACCGACGTGACCGTCTCCCAGTACGTTGCCTTCCTGAACCAAGCCCTGACCGATGGCACTCTCAGAGTGGACGGCGAACAAATCGTCGGCTTCTACCCAGGCGACGAATTCCATGGCGTCAAGCACGAGATCGAGATCGGTCCGGCAGATTACATCTACGTTCCGCTCAACGACCCGGCCTCCCGGTTCGTATTCGATGGAACCCAGTTCACGGTCCAGGCCGGGT
Organism: Chloroflexota bacterium; assembly: GCA_040754355.1. Lineage (GTDB taxonomy): Bacteria > Chloroflexota > Anaerolineae > Anaerolineales > Villigracilaceae > UBA877. Next base: position 777 of record JBFMCM010000104.1, read on the forward strand.
ACGAGAACCACCCGATGACCAATGTCTCCTGGTTCGGAGCCTGGGGCTATTGCGGGTACTATGGCTACAGCCTCCCGACCGAAGCCGAATGGGAGAAAGCCGGACGCGGGTCCGAGGACGACCGCCCGTTCCCCTGGGGCTACGAGATCGCCCGCAACAATGCCAACTTTTACGCCAGCCGCGACCCGTTCGAGGACATGGGCAGTTTTGGCTCATGGACCACACCGGTCGGTTTCTACAACGGCCAAACCTACGATGGCTACCAAACCCTCGATTCGGCCAGTCCCTACGGCCTCTACGACATGGCCGGGAATGTCTGGCAGTGGATGGGCGACGTGTACGAGGGCATGCACTACCGCTTCATGCGCGGCGGTTCGAAGGACACCTACGATATGGACCTGCGCCTGTGGGCGCGCAACAATGCCACGCCCACGTACATCAGCCCGGGCGTCGGGTTCCGGTGTGTTCGTAATCCCTAAATTCACCGCAGGGACGCAGCCTGCTGCGTCCCTGCCAAAATCCGGAATTTCTTGCCATTTATTATCATCTTCGTTTATCATCGGTGCATTCCATCCCGGAGAATAAGCATGACCCTGACCTCCACTTTGAGACTCGTCAAAACGAAATTCAAACTCTACTGGCCGCTGACCAAATCCCTCCAGACCAGCCTGCTGCTCGCCACCGGTCTGGCCGGGTACATGAGCGCGCGCTGCCCGGTGATGCACTGGTACCACTTCCTCGGCCTGGGCGTCAGCCTCTTCCTTGCAATTGCCGGTTCGACCATACTCAACATGTGGTACGACCGTGACATCGACTCGGTCATGAACCGCACCCACCACCGCCCGCTGGCAGACGGACGCGTTTCCCCCACCGAAGCCCTACGACTGGGCCTGATCCTTTCCGTCCTGGGAGTCGGCATGGCCGTGGCAATGAGTCCGCTCTACGGGTTGGTCGTCTTTGCCGGTTTATTTTTCGATGTAGTTATCTACACGCTCTGGCTCAAGCGCCGCACCTGCTGGAGCATCGTCTGGGGCGGCATCTCGGGCGGTATGCCCATCCTGGCCGGGCGCGCCTTTGGCCTGGGTGCCATTGACGGCATCGGCATCCTGCTGACACTAGCCATACTCTTTTGGATCCCCACCCACACCCTGACCTTCTCGATGCGCTTCCAGGATGACTATCAGGCTGCCAAAATCCCCACTTTCCCATCCACATATGGCGTTCCATTCACGCGCACCACGATTGCCGTCTCGTCCGTATTGGCGGCTCTTTCCATCGCCGGGGCAGGTTTCCTGATCGGAATGGAATGGGGTTACCTGCGCCTGCTGGCAGTACTCTCCGGCGGCTTGCTGGTGCTGGCAATTGCCAGCGTCTTCCGCCCCACCGAACGGGTCAATTTCGGGCTGTTCAAGTACGCTTCAATGTACATGCTGGGCGCCATGTTGTTGATAGCCTTGAGCGCAGTATGAAAATCACCATCCTCGACCGCATTCTGCTGCTCATCATGTGCCATGTTGCCGGCTACCAGATCATCACCGGCGTGGAAGGTTTGGACGCCCTGCCGATGATCGCCTACACAGTCGGTTTCGGCGTCCTGCTCGTGGCGGGACTTCTGCTCATCATCCTCGGCTTCGAGGTGCTGGACAGCCCGGTCGTGGTCATCGTCTCGACCATCATCCCGCTCAGCCTGTCATTGGGACTGGTGTGGGAGCACCTCGCCTCCCTCCGGACCGGTTACCTGCTCTTCGCCATTCTCGGATTCCTGGCTGTGACCGTCACCCGCCTCCTCCCCTTCCGCAGTAAGGGCGACATTACGTCGCCTCTGCCGGTCCTGACGCTGGCGGTCGTCCACGGCATCGCCGGGCTGACGATTTTCCTGCTTCCGATCCTCTGGGCCCTGACGGGACGCGCCGCGCCGGGCTTTGCACTGGTTGGCGTCGGCGGAGCACTCATTGGGATAGGCGGACTATTATTGTCCTTTCTCAAAGCGGGCAAACCGTTGCTATCGCGCGCCACCATCCTCAAGGTCCTGCCCGGTTTGCTGCTGTTGATGACTGCCGCGTTCGTGGCCGGTTTTGCGTTTGCAGGTTGATAAATTCCATGTTGACAAGTTGATGCGCCTGCAAGTCGAATAATAACCTTCCAACCCGCATTCCTTCCAACTCGACAACTTCTTTAGAAAAGGAGAATGCTATGAGAGACTCGTGGTGGGGAAAGACGCTTCGTATCGTCGGTATCGTCTTCATGAGCCTGACGGCTGCCTTTACGCTGATGGGGGGTGCTGGGACATCCTGCGTGGCCCTCGACCCGACCGGCTTCGGTGGAAGGTTCGCCGGGATCGCGCCGTTCCAGTGGCTCTGGTTATTGTTCGTCCTGGTCGGGATCGCTGCCGGGATCATGGGCGTGCGAGCGGTTGTCTTGCTCGTCAAAGGGAGGAAGAACGCCTATCGCGATACGATGATCGCCCTGCTGCTCGGCACAGTCCTGAATGCCATTCACCTGGTGGCTTCTCGCCTCCTGCGCGGCGGGTCCATGCCCGTAGACGCTGTCCTCTACATGAATATCCTGACCCTGGTCATCTTCCTCCTGTTCCGCCTCCCCGGCATCTGGCAAGGGGTGAATTACGAGAAACCCGAGGGCGAAAAGCAGACCGGCAGGCAGGCTGCAGCGATTGCCCTGGCCGCGGTGGGACTGCTCTCGCTGACCATCCAATTCCTGATGGCCCCCACCCATACCATCGGCGGGATCAATTATGCCGACGTTTGGCATACGGCATTGACATTTCTCGGTCTGGCTTTGATCCTTGGCGGCGCGGTAACGGCTGTGTATACAGAATTCATTCCACTGAAGCGAAAGTCACTGTCAGAAATCATAAAGTAATCCGGAGGACACCCTTCGCAATCAACTCCCTGTCACGTTCTAGGGAGTTTTTTGTCATTTCTTACTTGACATTCACCCAATCTGCGCGAAAATGAAAACGCAGCTTCATCTTTGGAGGGGCGGGAGGGCACATGAAAACCTTTTTCACCCTGCTTCGGGGGGTAGTTCTTGTCCTGCTCGCGGCGGTAATTTTGCCAGCCAGTGTTTCAGCCGGGGAAAACACCTATCATGAAGTGAACAGTCCTGGGGTCTATCTAACCGGAAATGTTATCGCTGTCACCGCGAGTTACGATTCTACTTTTGCACTGACCAGCAGCGGGGAAGTGTGGGCCTGGGGTGATACGCACCTTCTCGTAGACGGGATTTACGGGTTTAATTCAACGACGCCAATTCTCGTCGAAGGATTGCCGGCCGTGCAAGCCGTCTCAGCCGCCGCAAGCGGGCAACATGTCTGCGCTCTCACGCAGGCCGGCGGAGTGTTCTGCTGGGGTTTCAACGACAACGGCGAAGTGGGCGATGGCTCCACCGAAACAGCGTACGCCCCGGTCAATGTAACCGGTTTGACCAGCGGAGTCGTGGCGATTGGCGCTGGCTTCGAACATGTCTGCGCGGTGCTGGAAAGCGGGAGCGTAAAGTGCTGGGGCGGCAACGAGACCGGTCAATTGGGCGACGGGACCACAAATTCCCACCTGACTCCCGTCACCGTAACGGGCATCAACGACGCTGTGGCTGTGACTTCCGGTCATGATTTCACTTGCGCCTTGACCCGCAGCGGCGGCGTCAAATGCTGGGGCAGTTCATATGCAGTCGGCACCGGCGGCGGGGAAGATAGTCTGGTTCCGGTGACGATCAGCGGTTTAGGCAGCGATGTGGAATCCGTCTCTGCCGGCAGCGGGCATGTTTGTGCGGTCACCACCAGCGGCGGATTGAAATGCTGGGGCAATTGGTTCTCAGGCGGACTGGGCGTCAGCGAATCATTCATCAGCGTAGAGACGCCCATGGATGTGGTCGGTCTGACCAGCGGTGTCGTCGCAGTCGCTACCGGGGGGCGGCATTCTTGTGCCATTATCAACGGAGGCGGCGTCAAGTGCTGGGGGAAAAACGAGACCTACGGCAACCTGGGTATCGGTACAGACGAGACTCACTACTTGCCGGTGGACGTTCCCGGGTTGGAGGGAGTTACCTCCCTGGCTGCCGGTGAAGCCCACACCTGCGCTGTGGCCGACGGCCAGGTCTGGTGCTGGGGAGCCAACACGTCCGGGCAGGTCGGGGACGGCACCCAGACCGACCGCTGGTCGCCTGTGCTGGTGGGAGGAGGCGGCGGCTTCAGGTCCCCGGGACCGCTCGTCCCCGATATCACCACTTACATTCCAGCCCCGCAGGACTTATCCACCGAACCAACCGTCATCGGTACGAACCTGTTCCTGGCCGCGTTGATGATGCTCCCGTTTGCCGTGGCGGCGGAATTCTTCACTCGCACCCTGGCAGAAAACGAAGAAACCATGCGGCGCAGATTCCGCCCGATGAACTGGTTCACCCGCCTGCTCGAACGAACCTCCGGATTCTTCGCGAAACGCCTGGGCAAAACACGCTTCGGCGATATTCTGAAGGTCGCCGGTGTGATGCTGTTCTACGGTCTGGTCTTTTCCCTGCTGGATAAAAACTGGAATCCATTCAGCCTGCAAGGGTTGTCCCTTCTTTTCTACATGACCATTGCATACGGCCTGGTGGGGATTGCCGACGATATCCTGCAATGGCGCCGCATCCGCCGCTGGGGGTTGTCAGCCGAACTCAAAGTCCGTCCCACGAACCTGCTGCTGGCGGCGATTTCCATGGCCACCACCCGCATCCTTTCCCTCGTCCCCGGCTTGATGTTCGGAACACCCGAAGCCCTGGATACAGACGAAAAACAATTCGATGAGCCGAAGCGGAATACCCTGCTGAAAATCAGTGGGGTCACCTTCACCATCATCGGTCTGGCGTTCTGGCTGCCGACGATTGCAACCGGCCTGCTGTTGAAGTTGAGCCTCCCGGAGTTCCTCGCCAACCTGCTGGGGGGCGTGGAGGCCTTCCTGCTGGTCGTCTTCGCCGTCGCCCTGGAAAACCTGTTCGTCCAGATGCTCGGTTTCCGAGGCAGTTTCGGCCAATCGCTGAAACGCAGGAGCCGCTGGATGTGGATTGGCCTGCTCGTCCTCGTGACGTTCATGTTCTACCACACCCTCATCAACCCGCGCGGCGAACTGGCCGAAGCGCTGCAAGAGGGCAATGTCATCCTCTTCCTGAGTGTGGCCGCCGCGTTCGTGCTCTTCACCTTTGGGATGCGGCTCTTCTTCCGGATCCGCAGCCGAGGCGCCGCGGTCAGGACGGTTCCGCCGCCCCAGGCTGCTCCCACAGCCCCCGCCGCAATGCCTAGGACCGAGGTCCCGGCCGCGCCTGCCCTGGCCGCCCCAATGCTGGTACCTGTGGCCGAGGCACCCGTACCCTCAGCAGAAAAAGTCCCGGTCGTCCTTCCACTGGCAGGCGAGAAACAATGTCCGGTCTGCGGCGAAAAAATCAAGGCGGAGGCCAGGTTATGCCGCTTTTGCCGGGCCACCTTCGCCGTCGCGATCCGGGGCTATTGCCTGACGGATCACGACATCGTCGAGGTGAACGAGGTAGGCAGGTGCGTCCGTTGCGGCGTCGAGGCGGCTGACCTTCATGTAGAAAGCCGTTTGCTGCAAGCGCCTACGGTACGACCGACGAAATCTGCTCCCGTTCCAAGCGCTGCGACTGTCAGACCTGCGGACGCAGAAGCTGCGGCCGACACCAAAAAATGCCCGGCCTGCGGACAGATGATCAAGGCTGAAGCGAAGATCTGCCGTTTCTGTAAAACGATCCTCACGTCTGGCCCCGCACCTGCCATCGCTGCACAACCTACACCCGTTCGACCGTCCCAATCGAATGATGCGCTGAAGTTGGTCGCCGAAGCGCTGGCAATCATCGATACCAGTGCCATTCAGATCATGTCGGGCGGTTATATCAAGTACAGCGGGACAGATTCGGAGTCCATGCGCGCCGCCGAAATACTGGGCGAGGCGCACGGCTTGGAACCAGGCGACCCCTGGCTGCATTATGCCTACGCCTCTGCATTGCAGTTGGCCAGCCAATACAAAACCGGGCGCGAGGAGATGGAAAAACTGGCGCAGGCGCACCCCGATTTCTTGCCGGCCCGCTTCGCCTGCGAGGGCTGGGACAAGTGGGATGGGCTGTTCGCGCTTCCGCCATGGAGTCGGGAAATCAAAAGCGTTCATCCGGCCATCTCAGCCGCGTTGAAGGGTGGTTATGTAATGGGGACACGGGACGGGTTGAGGCCGCGGGCAACATTGTTCCTACGTGATGCTGGCGGCGACTTTGCCAATACCAACGTTCTACAAACCGTTCGCATTGACATCACCACCATGCTTAGCGATACCCGCCCGCCGCTGGCCATCGTCTATGCAAAGATATGGGACAACCCCAAAAGCCCATTCCAGGTGGAAGCCTTGGGCGCGCCCCTTTACCCGCGCGGCCATGCCCAGCGCTGTAAATACGAATACCTGTGCCTGCAACAGGAGATTGACTTCGCCGTGATTGATAACCGCGATCAGATTTTATTTAACAAACGCCTGCCCATGCCAGCCCGTATGAAACAGGTCAACGCCCAACTGCTCAAACTACTGCAAGGTGAAGCCGGGCATGAAATCTCAGATTCAGAACTGGTCAGCGCGGTTCGAACATATCAAGGCCGCTATTCACTCGACGATGTGAAATATTAGCAGTAGAGGACGATATGCCTGAGCAAACCAAAAAATGCCCCATGTGTGCGGAGGAAATACCCGTCAATGCCAAGGTCTGCCCGTATTGCGACACGCGGCTCGTCAGCGAACCACCTCTGCCTACTGCACCGTCACATGTCCCACCGAGAACTGTTCCGTCCACTGGTAAGCCAAAACGCACCGGACTGGTGATCGGTCTCTCGATTACCGCAGGCCTGGCGGTACTCTGCATTCTTGCCGGGATCATTTGGGTCGTGTTCCAGGGCGGGATCGCCGGGCTTCTGCCTGTGGCCACTTCCACCCCAACGCGCACAAAAACACCGCATCTAACGGCAACTGCGACAGCCGACCCGCGCATATCGAACCAGGCAAACAATCACAAATACTTATTTGTGCAGATAGGAAGCACCTGGCACCAAGCCCAGGATTACTGCATGGAACGAGGTGGACACCTGGTGACGATCCAAGATGCCGAGGAAGATCAGTTCATCTTCCAACTCACGGGAGGGAATACCTGGCTGGGCGCCTCCGACGAGGCACAAGAAGGAACCTGGGTTTGGGTGACCAGGGAACCCTGGAATTACCAAAACTGGGACACCGGTGAACCAAACAACTATCAAATTGAGAATTATCTGACCTATCAGGGACCTGCCTCCCAAGACGATGAGCCTGCAGGAGACTGGAACGATGATGCAGGAGAAAAGAACTTTGTATGTGAATGGGATGAATAAAACTTGTCTGTATAATTTTTGTTCAAATTATATCCGTAACAAAACTTCAAAGAGGCCAAAATGAATAAAACTGCAAAATGCCCGATGTGCGCTGAGGAAATCCCAGCGGATGCAACTGTCTGCCCCTTCTGCAATACCCCACTGGTGAGCGAACCAGCTCCGGTCGCCGCGTCATCGCAAGCCCCGCCACAGATCGTTTCACCCGCCGGCAAGCCAAAACGCGCCGGACTGGTAATCGGCCTCATCGTCGCTGGCTTTGCGCTCCTGTGCGTCATTGCCGGGGTTGTTTGGGTCGTTTCCCAAGGTGGAATCGCGGGATTCCTGCCTGAGACTGCCTCCACCCCAACGCGCACCAAAGTCCCGCGCCCAACGGCGACATCAACGCCGATGATTGTCATTGTCTCTGCCACGCAGGATTGGGTGGACACGGGTATCCAGGTCTTTAAAGACCAAGTGTTGACCATCACCGCTTCCGGCCTGGTCAAATCGTGGTCAGGTCAAACCTCAGGGAACGACCCGCTGGGCCAGGACGGAATCTGCACCCCGGCGGAACTCAATGCAGATTGCCTATTGAACTATGCCACGTACGCTGCACTGGTCGGCAGAATCGGCGACCAGGAACCTTTTTATATCGGCACTTATACCAGGATTGTAGTCCCCCAAGACGGCATCTTATACCTTGGGGTCAACGATAACATCGGCTATCACGGCGATAATTCTGGTTCGTTCATCGCCAACATCACAATCCATTGACCTATTATCACAGTGATTTCGTCCGCTTTGGTCTTGCGTCTTTAAAAGAGGAATGCAAGAGGAGAAAATACCATGTCTACTGCAAACAAAAAATGCCACATGTGCGCCGAGGAAATCCCCGTCGAGGCGACCATCTGTCCGTTTTGCGGAACGCAACTAACCAGCGAGCCTCCTCCGTCCGCAACTATTCTACAGGCAGCACCGCAAGTTGTCCCACCCGCGGGCAAACCGAAGCGCACCGGGCTGGTCATCGGCCTGGTTGCTGGCAGTCTGGCAATTCTTTGCGTGATTGTCGGAATCATCTGGGTTGTGTCTCAGGGGGGGATCACGGAACTCATCCCCACCCTGGCCACACCCACGCGCACCCCGCGACCCACCTCCACCCCCGACTACGCCGCGACTTCACAGGCGGGGATTTCCTCCACCCTGCCCTCCCAGGAGATAAACGTTGCTTGTGGCTACTTCGGCTATTCGCCCGTTTACATCAACGATGGCCAGCCAGTCAATCTTTACTGGAGATGGGGAGCCGCTACAGATGAATACCGTCAGGAATATATTGATGCGGCATCGTTCAGTCTCTTAGTGGATGGTCAGTTAATGGATATTTCGTCCGCTGATCAAGACTTTGAACCCTGCTACGGCGGCCCCTGTATCACCTGGCGGCTCCCGGCCATCACTCTGGAAAATGGGGAGCATAAAGTGGAAATGACGACCAAATTGGAAAAGCAGGTCACAGATGGTTACGACTTCGACGAAAATGGAGAGTTGGATGTGTATGGTCCAGGAGAATGGACAGATACCTGCATGATCGCCGTTGACACTTTCAACGATATGAACGATTGGGTTGACAATTTTGCGGGGCCAATCGTCACAGACATTGCTGATAACAATCGTTCTACCAACTTCGAGGATAGTTTCGATGATGTCTCCCGCAGCCAAGCTGACTGGATTTGGATCACCCCGGGGGTATCTTTCAGTGATGGCAACATACACTTCGTCGCTGACAGGACGGAAGAGCGCGCCGGCGATCCTTTCCCCGCCGTGAATTTTGTCATGTCCTACCAGTTTGTGCCACGTGTCATCGGCGAGGAAACCTGGATGGACTTGCTCTTCCGGGGAAGCGAAACAACCTGGTACGACATCGGCATCCGGCCTAATGATGGTCTATGGGACATCGCCATCCGCAGGGAAGATGGCAGTTACGATGTGCTCGCCGAGGGTTATATCAATCCCATTCAGATAGACCAGGAGGTCTATGTTGTTGTCGTGGTACAAGGAAACTTGATGGGCTTTTTCGTTGACAACGAACCTGCGGGTTACGCAAATAATTTCGAACTCTATACAGACTGGGTTGATTTCAGCGCCTACTCATCGGATTACGCCGTCGTGGATGTGGAATTCGTCCGCTTCTGGGACCTGAATAACCTGCTGCCGTAAAGTCATTTCAATAATTCTACACTGGAGAAAACAATGCAACCGCAACAATTGAAAAAATGCCCGATGTGTGCTGAGCAGATACCCGCCGATGCTGTCATCTGCCCATTTTGCGAGACTCGCTTCGGAGAAGAGGTCGAAACATCCACCACAACTTCCCAGCCTGTTACACCAACACTTGCAGCGGTCACTTTACAGGTAAGGAAAAGATACACTGGTTTCTGGATTGGAGGGGTTCTGTCCCTGGTTCTCATTTTAGGAGCAATCGGCGCATTGTTATGGACTCAGCGCGCCAACATTTCCCTCCTGTCCGGGCTCTTTGCCACCCCGTCTCCGACTCTCACGCCCACCTCACCTCCGACATCTACAGCGACACTGAAACCGACGATAACGCCAACGCCCCTACCCACCTGGGTGACGGAGTTCGCTCAACCCATCCTGGATGCCATCGCAGACCGCCCGCCTGATTTTTATGACGACTTCGGGATTGGATCGGCAGGATGGAAAGCAGAAGACTGGTGCGGGCGACGCATGGAATACGTGGAAGGCGAAATGGTGGTAACCGATTGCCGCCTCTCCCGCCCAAATATCAATTATTCAGACTTCGTCATCGAGTTCGATGGGCGCTTCTTCCCCGGTGCTGACAGCAATTCCACTTGGGTGCTGGATTTCAGAAATATTGGCGGACCCAATAATGCGATACGTTTGAATTTCAATGGAGATGTATCTTTAGCCTTCTTTGAAGGTGAATCTTATGAATTTTCTGGCGCCGCCAAATCAGGCGACCTTTGGAATCACTTCCTAATCATAGCAAAAGGTGCTGAAATCGCTATTTACATAAACGATAGCCCATTATTATATGTGCCTGATACTTATCTACGCTATGGTGATTTTTTGTTTATCGCAGATGGATCCATTCTCGGAATTGATAATGTTTCCATCTGGAATATCTACGATGTTCCATAAGCAATTAGAAAAAGGAATCAATATAAGCTTTGAGATTTATGGAAGGAACGAAGATGATGGACGAAGCGACTCCTAACGAACCTGTTTTCATCACTGAAAAGACCAAAGACTGCCCGACCTGC
>JBFMCM010000105.1:0-2034 GCA_040754355.1 Chloroflexota bacterium
CAGACCGGCCTTATAGGCGCCCATCGTTTCGAGCGGGCTGTCAATGCGGATGCCCTGGGTAACCGGCACGCCGATGGCCTTGGCAATCTCGGGGCTGAAATCGTTGATGTTGATGCCCAGCATCGGACGGTCGTAGGTGCGCTTGTCCAAGCCGGTTTCCAACACCTGCGCCAGGTTGGGCAGGGTGGAATCCCATTGAGCCTTAAAACCCTCGAGGCGCTTCTGCCAGTCCGCACCGTCGGGACCGGAGTGGGCCAAGGTGACAAGTGTGCCGCCCTTCTGCTCCTTCAGGGTAACGAAGGCTTCAGAGGGGGCAGGGTCAATGCGGGCGAACCATTTGAACTTGACTGACTTGTTTTCCTCCAGTTGGATGTATTCCCCGGCAGAGTAGAAATCGCCATGCCACCACAGGTACATGCGCCCGCCGGGACGCGGGGCGGCGGTAGCCAGGTCGCACAGCCATTCGGTCAGCGCGCCTGCGTGCGTGAAGGCATAGTAGACCTGTTTGGGCGTGACTTTGATGAATTGTTCAGATACAACAGTCTGGGACATAAAGGACTCCTTATAACTAATGACCTGTTATCGGCTGGTCGGGATTTTCGAGCCAGCGCAGGATGTCGGCGGTGTGTTCTTCCTCATGCCCGGCGAAAATCTCGACAATCTCTGAAACTGTCCCCTTGTCTCCCCAAGGTGTGATGAGCGGTTCAGTCAGTTTTTCCTCCGGCATAGCCTGAATTGCTTTCTTGAGAATCTGGCGCGAAGCCTGAAATTCATGGAGAGACTGGTCGAAGGAAATGCTTTCGCGGGTGGAGACCGTCTGGGCATTATAGAAATTTATACCCCGGTCTGCAGGCGTGCTGGCTGTTCTCCCGTCCACATGGAAGTTCAGAGAGACGATTACAGCATCGTCCCAGCCGGCAATATGGTCGAGCATCTGCTTGAGAGTCCAGTTGGGATAGATCTGTTTGGCGGGATCTACGCGCGGCAGGATGGATTCCAAACCTGCGCGGGCCTCGTCCAGGCGGTGAATAAAGGCGGTTTTCAAATCCATATGCGATTCTCCTCCTGGCTGACTATAGCATGATGCAAAATAGGAGACAAGATACTCCGGTAGGGGATATAAAAAAACAAAAAGCAAAAAACAAAAGACAAAGAGGTTCGCTAGACTTCAACTTGAATGGCAGAGCCGCTTTCGTAGCGCCGCAGACCGGTATGGAAAAGTAGAAGGCCAAGGGACAGAAATCCCGCTGCCCCGAGGGCCATCAGACCGAGGGTCGGCCAGTCGAATTGACGTACGAATCCGGCCGGCAGAGCGCCCATGAAAACTGCCGGGACGATCAAGAAGAGCACCAGTTTTGCGGCGTTATTGAATATCGTGATTGGATACAAAGCAAAGGTGACCATGGCATTGATCGCCAACATGGAAAAAGTCCCGCCCGTGCCGAGCCAAAAAGCCAGGGACTGGATGACGATCAGGAAGGCGACGAATACCGAGGTTGCCAGCAGGACCCCAGCCACGAACCTGGCCAGGCCGTCGAGGCTGAATTGACCCGAAGCCAGGTAACTCAGGAAACCGTACAGGAAGTCGCCCATCCCGCTGGGGACCGTGCGGCTGGCGAGGACGTGCAGCAGAGCCGGGCGCGGCAGGGACAGATAGTAATCCAGCCGCCCGCGGACGATGATCTCACCCAAGTTGAAGGCGTTGCCGAAGAGCATCCCGGCCAGCCCGAAGGCGGAGGCGGCCACGCCGAAGGTGATGAACATGTCCGTCAATGTCCAGCCGCGCACCGATGGGAAGCGGTCGAAGAAGATGACCCAGACGATGAAATAGACACCGTCGTGTAGAATCATGCCAATGGACTGGGAGATGAATGCGACCCGATATTCCATGGCCGCGGCCAGGTTGGTTTTCCACAGAGAAAGCAGGAACTTGATTTCTCGGATCATGGTTCAGCCGCCGTTGATTGCCAGTCTTTTCATGCCGCGCGAATAGGCCAATGCGAGCGTACCTCCCAAAATCACCAGCCAGATGGC
>JBFMCM010000106.1:0-2248 GCA_040754355.1 Chloroflexota bacterium
ACCTGCGGATGGAACAGGAACTGGCGGAGCTGTTGAACCGTGAGATTGACCTGTTCACGAGACGAGCTGTTGAGCGCAGCCACAATTGGATTCGTCGCCAAGAGATTCTGGATACAGCCGAGGTTATCTATGGAACGCGATGAGGCGACGCTGCTGGATATCGCTCGTGCAGCGCGACTTGTGCTTGAATTCAAGGCAGGTATGGATAAAGCGGCCTTCTTCGAGGATGTCAAGACGCAGTCCGCAGTATTACACCAGTTGATGGTAATAGGCGAGGCGGTCAAGCGGCTCTCCCCCGAGTTTCGCTCTTGTTATCCAGAGATGCCGTGGTCATTGATTGCCGGCATGCGCGACAAGTTGATCCACGGGTATGATATTGTCGACTTGGAAGAGGTCTGGCGCACAGCCGAGATAGATGTGCCAGACCTACTCTCACAGATTAAGCCACTTTTGCCGGATCAGGAATAGCCGTGCGGCCTGGGGGATGGCTCATTTTCGGGCGGAGTCTGGTTCGCACTCTTGCCAAGCCTGCCCCTGGGCCACCCAGGGAGTGTAAACCGGTTCCTGAACCACCCCCGGCCTGGGCGCCACTCATCGTGCTGAGATTTCCAGTTCATTCTCTGTGTTCTCCGCGCTCTCCGCGGTAAAAGTCGTAAAGAGGGTAGGCCGACGTTGGCTGGGGACTGAAGACGTTGGGCAGATATTACCCTGACCTGACCGTTGACTGGCTGGCCCAGCAGGTCGTCCATCGCCATCGCCGCCCTCGCACCTTGATGCTGCGTAAGGCTCTTACTTACCTTTCGCGCGACCAACGGGCCCGCGCGACTGGAGGCGCGTTTTGATGGAGCTGGAGTTCCAGGAATACCGCGCCCGCAGGATCGTCAACGTCCATCGCCACGTGGACGGCCCCTGGTTCTGGGACAAGTATAGCGCCCACCCCTATGTGGGCTGCCGTAGCGGCTGTGAGTTCTGTTACGCGCGGGGCGGCCGTTACCTGGGCCAGCGTGACCCAGATACCTTCGATACGCTGATCCAGGTCAAAATCAACGCCGTAGAGCTGTTGCGGAAGGAACTACCCCTTCTGGAACATGATGTGATCGCCTGTGGAGATTGGCAGCAGCCGGCCGAGGACCGCTACCGGCTGTCGCGCCGGATGCTGGAGGTGGTGCGCGAACTGGCTTTTCCCCTGTTCATCGTCGAACGCTCGCCGCTGCTCACCCGAGACCTCGACCTGCTGGTCGAGATCAATCGCAAGGCCTGGGTGGGGGTGGTCTTTAGCCTGAGCAACGTGGACCCGGCGCTGAAGCAGACCTTTGAGCCGCGCAGCCCGGGCTTGAAGCGCCGCCTGCAGGCCATGGAGGCGTTGGCAAAGGCCGGCATTCTGGTCGGTACGTCGCTGATGCCCATCATTCCCTTCGTGGGCGATGACGAAGGTCATCTGGAAGACGTGGTCTGTGCGACGAAAGCGCACGGGGGAACATTCGTACTGGCCAGCGGGCTGACGATGGAGGGAGTCCAGGCTGAACGGGCGCTCCAGGCCGCCCGGCGGTTGGACCCAGCGTTGGAGGCTCGCTGGCGGCGACTTTACAACTGGGGGAAAACAGGAAAGCCAAACTACAGCCCACCACGTGAGTACGCGGTCCGGCTGGGGTTGATGGTGCGTGAATTGTGCGCCCGCCACGGTCTGCGGGACCGCATGCCGCGTTACGTGCAGTCGGGCCCGTTAGCCGTCAACAAGCGGATCGCCGAGCTGCTGTTTCTCAAGACGTACGACCTGGAATTGGAGCAGGCGGAGGAACATCACATCTGGGCCTACCGCAAGGCAGCGTGGACGGTGGACGAGTGGCCGGAGAGCATTGCCGAGCGGTACGAAGCCCAAGGCGAGGCGGGGCTGAGAGAACTGCCAGGAATCGGTAAAAGCCTGGCTGGGGAGATCGCCGGATGGTTGCGAGAAAACGCGAGGTGGTAAAAGATGACGCTTAACCCCCTTCAAGGTTTTCAACCGCTAAAGACACACCACTGCGTCACCGGCTCGATACGCAACGTCTACGAGTTCCACGGCTATCCCATCAGCGAAGACCTGCTGCTGGGCTTGGGCGCCGGTGTGGGCTTCGTCTACTGGCACATGAAGGGCACCCTACCCTTCTACGGAGGCCGGGCGAATGTGGGCCGGCCAGGCGAAGAGGGGTTGGAGAAGACTGCTGGAAGGCGAACGGGCGTGCGCGTTGAGTCTTTTCAGACTGGCAGC
>JBFMCM010000107.1:0-12449 GCA_040754355.1 Chloroflexota bacterium
CATTGCCGGGATCGGGCGTGTCAGCCGTCACACCGGCCATCTCCAACGCCAGACTGTTGACCACGGCCATGTGCCCGCCCATATTGATCAGCATGACGGGATGATTCGGCGAGACGGGATCCAAGTCATGCTTGTTTGGGTATCGGCCTCCAAAGGTCACCCATCCGGCGCCGACGATCCATTCGCCTGCCGGGGTCTGGGCGACCTTTTCGGCAACTTTCTCTTGCAGTTGCTCGATGGTGTTGATAGCCGGCCAACTGACGTCCAAATAGGCGGTCCCGAGCAGGCCGCAGGCGCTGAGATGGCAGTGCGCATCTATCAGCCCTGGGGTGACGGTACGCCCGCCCAAGTCAATGACCTGTGTCTGTGCGAGGGCCAAGGCGCGGATTGCCTCGTCCGAGCCGGTCGCCAATATCTTATCGCCGGTGATGGCGACCGCCTGGGCGGTTGTCCTGGCATTGTCCATGATTACAACGTTGCCGTTGACCAGGATCAGGTCCGCCTGGCTGCCGGGCGGCAGGGTGGGAATAGGTCGTGGCGTGCCCGGGATGGCAGTCACCCGGATGTTGCGTTCACAACTCGCCAGCAATACGCCTCCGGCACCTGCGGCCGCAATTTTAAGAAAGTCCCTCCTGGATAAATGACGATGGTTGTGAGACATTTTCTATTCTCCTTTTCTTTGCGAAATGAAACTAATCTGAGCTTCAAGGCATGGGATGTTCCAAAAAGAACTCCCACATCAGGATCGTGGCGGAGATTTCCATTGTAGGCTCGCCCATACGCAGGTTGACTGCTTCACCTCCGGGCCAGGCATGTTTTCCGCCTGTGACAGTATATAGTTCCACAGAGGTATTGCTTTGACAAGGTGCATACACATCGTGGATAATGCTTCCTGATTCGCTTCGCTGCGGCTCACCTGGACAGCCGTTAAAATCAACCCAAAACTGGATGGCATCAGCCACGGATATGAATTGGACCCCGCCAGGGGTTTCACCTCCGTTGTAAGGGTTGGGTTCGTCATCCGTGCCGTGGAAGTGGATAACAGGCACCGGCCGCGCCGGCTGGCAAACTTGCATATCCTCTATCGCCTGGGTCGCGCTGACCGGGCTGATGGCGGCGATCTGATCCGACATTTCGCACGCCAAGCGGTAAGCCAGAATGGCACCATTCGAGAAGCCGGTGGCGTATATCCGTTTGGGGTCTATGTTGAGAAGAGCGGAAAGTTCATCGAGAAGGGCGCGTACGAAACCAACATCATCCACGTTGTTGAGGGCGGCCTCGCCGCAGCAATGCCCGCCATTCCACGACAGTTGTTTCCCGGAAGCATTAGGATACACTACAATGAGTCCAGCGGCATCCGACTGGGTGTTGAAACCGCTGATGCGAATCATTTCATAGGCATCCAAGGTTATCCCATGGAAGGCAAGAACCAGCGCCGTGGGTTGGGAAGGGTCAACCTCCGAAGGGATGTGCAAGACGTAGGAACGCTCCAGTCCGTCGTATACCATCGCATATTCCGTATCACCTACTGGCAGCGGTTCGTCAATCTGGCTTGCAGGAACAGACGATTGCGAGGCAGCGGTCCCACCGCACGCCAGCAAGGTCATAAGGATTGCGGTCAAAAAGGGTAAGATTATGCAAGACTTTGTTCTCATTGACCATTCCTTGACGGGACATCGAAGATCAGGATATTCCCACCGAATAGTCCCACAGCCAGCGACCTTCCGTTGGGAGAGAAAGCCAGGGCAAAGAATTCACTCGCCGCCTGATACGTTACTACAACCTCAGCGGTATCCACATCCCAAATCGTGATCTGGGAGACCTCGCAACTGCCGCCATCGCCCTGAATGCACCCCTTCGAAGCCAGCATGTCGCCATCTTGTGAAATAATCACACTATCCACTGGGACCGGCGGCAGGACTGCTACGCGGACGATCTGACCTGTGCCGATATCCCAGTACCGGATCGCTCCAAATGCGCAGATCGGATACTCGACATATTGTTCACACGAACCAGAAACCAGTGTCTTTCCGTCCGGGAGAATGGTGAGAAAAATGTATTCCGGGAACTCTTCCAATTCCAGCCGCGTGGCTTCCTGTTGACCTGCTTCCAGGTCCCACACGCCGATGCCGGAGGAATCGCCGACTGCCAGGTATTTTCCGTCCGGGGAAAAGAACAGATCGAGGATGTACCAGGCGTCCAGCGTGCGGATTTTACTGCCTGAACTGACATCCCAGAGCGTAATTTTCCCATCGCGATCACCCACTGCGAGCGTTTGGCCATCGGGGGAGAACGCCAATTCCAATATGCCATCTGAATGGCCCGTGAATGTCCGCAGAAGTTGACCGGATGTGGAGTCCCACAAGCTGACAGTCGTCTCCGTGAAGCTGCCAATGGCGATGGTTTTACTGTCTGGAGAGAAGGTTATATCTTCGGCGTCCGAACTCAGATTTGCTTGAAATGGCTGCAGGGTATGGAGGAGTTCGCCGGAATCCAAATCCCACAGGAATACATCATTGAGTCCCGCCGCCAGGTATCGGTTGTCAGGTGAAAATGCTATGCTGGTCGCAAAGGCGAAAGTATCACTCGCCCGGAAGAGGAGTCGCGAGGTCATAACATAAGGCTCCACGTATGGCAAGACCTGACTCGCCGGTACATGCTCGCCATAGGCTCCCTTGTCTGTAGATTCATTCCCTGTGGTCACGATAACGAACGGGCAGGAGTCGGGAGGCTGACCTTCAAGCGTGAAACTTGCGACCTCCTCGGCGGTCTGGGCATCCAATAGACGGACCGTCAAGTAATAAGCATATCGCTTATAGGTCGCACCGCCTTGATAGTCGCAGGTTTCTATTAATTTTTCTTCTTCCTGCGCGCAAAGTACCAATTCGGCATTTGCAATGATTTGCGGCTGCCACTCTTCAGGCAGGGAGATCGGATAATCTCCGGCTGACACGACCGGGTGCGGCGCGTGGTCGTAGACGTATTCCGCTGCTTCGGGAACGGCAGTTCCCTGGCAGACGACCTGGAGAATTTCCGAAGGAATCGGAGTGGGAGTCGGGGTATATGCAGCAGTGTGAGTTTTTATCAGAACAGGCGGCGCGGCGGTGTTCGATACTGAAAACTCACAGGCGCTAAAAACAAGCCCTGTTATGAATATGATTGTACATAAAACGCCGGAGAGATTCCTTTTCATCGTGACCTCCTTTCTTCACGATGCCGTTGCCTTTCATGCCCGGCAGCGATGCCCAAGGGACGTCATCGCGGGGCTTTTCCAAGCAGTTTCCACACCCAGCGATGGGGTTTGTGGAAGAACGACTTCCCGGCGTACATCAGGATGCACTCGCCGTGGACCTCGGCAATGCCATTTTCCTTGCAAAACTGCACAGCGGCCTCGGACTCTGAGCCCTGCTGCATCCAGATACGCGTGATCCCGGCTGCGGCCGCCTCACGTACCACCTTCTCGGTCTGCGCGGGCGGAACATTGACGAGTAACCCGCCCACTTTCACCGGCAGCGACTTGAAGTCCGGGTAAGCGCGGTCGCCTTCCAGTTTTTCAGCAGTCGGGTGAATGGGGTAAAGTGTGTACCCATTCGCTTTGAGTTCACGATAGGCCATGTTGCCGAACTTCTGCCCGTCGCGTGATACCCCGACCACGGCCAGCATCTTCTGAGAAACGAAATCCTCTACTGCGGTTTTGGATGTCATTGAAACTCTCCTTTGCATATTCTACGGTGTCCGCGCCATCTCGATAACGGCACGAACAACCCAGGGCCTGTCCGCCAGAGCACCTGGAAGGTAAACCGGCGGGTGATCATAATCGTATGTCACGTTGATTGGATTACCCTGTTCGGGCAGGTTTACCCGTACCCAGGGCACATTCCCAACAACTGCCGAGTTGACAATATCGGTAGTGTGCTTGTTATGCCACCAGAGCGGCGGAAGGTCAAACAACGGAATTTCTGTTTCATTCTGGGGAGGTTGAGCGTGATCCCAGGTGGCTTGCAAACGCAGGTAACGCCCGCGGAATGCGCCAATAAATCGGATGGCCTCGCGCTCAATCCAAAAAGCCTGGTTCTCTGGAGAACTGTCGCGATAGGTGCTGTAGTGCCCGAGAATTTCATAAATGGTCTCGATCATATCGTTGGACGGGTCAGCGTCGAGGGATTCTGGTTCGTGGCAGGTGACAAAACTATCCGGCGGACCTTCCCCATCCACGATGTACTTGATGGGGATTTCAGGATGACGTGCTGCGCAGCCTGCCGCGGTGGTGATGCCGAAGGAATATGACGCCAAGCCGACATTATCTGCAACCACGTAATCTAATCCTATCGTGTATTGAACGACGGCACACAGACCATCCTGATCGCGGTAACCGTTGTAATCCTGAGTACCTTCGGATTGCAGGTCTTCTGGAGAACGCGTGTCTACCCTTCCTTCTGCATTGAATGTGATGACAACCATTCCAGCGGTCGCAAGCATCATTGCATCATCATCGTAAGCTGCCGTCCGTCCGGGATTGATCCCGCCCGGCACCAGGATGACTGCTGCGAAGCACAGATTCGGATATAAGTTCGGGTCCGGACGGCGGATCAGGCCGTAGAGCCGGCTGCTGGAAGGAGCAACAATACTGAATTCTTCCAGAATGGTTTCGTAAGGGTCACCCAGTGGCTCTTCATTCGGCAATGTTGGGGTGCATGCCGCAGCCGTTTCCACAGGCGGCAAAGCTGTCGCCTGCGATGTGTGTTCTCCGCTGGTGGGGGAAGAAGGTTGCCCAGTCTCTACCAGTGAGCAGGAAACGAGGGAAACAGAAAGAAAGATAAGAAGTGTCGCGCGCTCAATCATAGATCATGGATGCCTCAAGGATTAATCTCGATCAATTGCACAGAATAAGCAGGGATGTCTATGAGCACATCGGGGACGCTCTCCTCGATGCCGTCGTTGGCATCGCTGACCGTTTTCATAGCCGCCGGTTGAGCAATGCGTCCGTCTGGCAGAATCATTTGTACAACTACTGACTGCTCGGTCGGGTTGGCGATCAGGATGGCAATCTCACCCGTTTCGGCCTGTCCTGCCAGAAGCCATAAGCCGGGATCATCGCCATCCAAAGTCAATCTAAGCCACTGAGGATGTTGCACCAGTTCCGCCCACAGCGAGAAGACCAGGGCGGCGCGTTTCGGTTGTCCGTCCGCGAAGAAAATGCCAAGACCGATCCGGTTGGAAGGACTGCTGCCGCGATAAAGGGTGACCTCGGCGATGCCCTCTTGCTGCATGGCGATCCAGGAGGCGGTCAGGATGGCTGCGCCATGCCCGCCCAAACCAAACTCTTCTGTGGCAGCCTGGTTGTCGGTATTCAGAGCGGTATTCCACTCTGTGTTGTGAAGGGGCACCTGGGTAAAACCGCGCGTATCGAGTTCGGTGCGATAAAACTGCGCAGCCTTGACGAAATCCTTGGGGTTGTTGGAGTACATGTGCCAGGAGAAGAAATCTATCGGGGTTTGACGGCTCTGAAGGTAATCCAGAAACGCGCGGGTGTACTCCTGACCCTGGCCGCTGGTGAGACGCCCGGGATGCGACTCTGGAGTCGCCAGGGCGCTGGCCTGGGTAAGGCCAGGTCCGCCAATGAGCAAGGTGGGGAACTCATTCTTGAGGGCATGGGCGGTCTGATCGAACAGGCTGAAGAATTCCTGCTGGCTGCCGTCCCAGAACTGGGACAGATCGGGCTCGTTCCAGATCTCGACATAACGCAGGGGAATTCCAGCCTCTTCTGCTAACTCATGATAATGCCGTACCACCTCCACCGCAGCCAGCACCCAATGCTCGGGATTAACAGGGGCGCGCGGACGTGCGGGTGGGAAACCGTTGGCGCTGCCATATGAATCGCCCAGACGCAGATAAGGCTCGAAGCCGCCGCCCAAGATGGCGGCGAAGACCTGGTCGCTGGCGCTGAAATCGTAGGATGCAGGGTTGTAGGGATCTGCATTTTGATCGGGATACATGGTAGCCATATCGAGCGGGCCGCAAAAATCATGCGTGCGAATTAGCGTCACGCCTATTTCCTGATAAGCGGCAGTGAGGTCGGCGCCATCGGCTTCGATTGGGACAGGGCCGGCGTTTATCCCCAGAAGAGGACGGATGCTTTCCCCGGTGGGCGCGCCGATGGTGACTGTGAGATCCGGTTCGGAAGTCGTCGAGGCTGCAGCGGGAGGCGAAGGTTGCGCCTCCGTGATTGAGCCTCCGTCCTGCACCTCATCTGCCGGCAGAGGAATGTTGGCAGATGTACACGCGGGCAGGAGGAGGGTCAGGCATATAAGGAATGTTCGGGTTTTCAAGGTCGTCCGTCCTTACGGCTGGAAATCCGACGGGCGCAGGGTGTTGCGCGCCCAGACCACAACGTACGTTTCCACCCAGGCATTGCGGCCAGTTTTGTCGGTTAAAACCGTTTCGATAAGGTATCCGTCCAGCTGTCAGTCGCCTCCTACGATAAAGGCATCCTCGCTGAATTCGAGCCAGGTAAGGGAAGTGGCGACCGCGAAAAGCTCCGCGGCCGCCATTTCGATCTCGTGGTTGGGATTTACCTGCGCCTATTCATCCTCCGGATTGGGACCACTCCACCACAGTATCCGAGCAGACCGGCTGTGGAACGGGTGCGCTCGTTGAAGGCGGCGCAGGAATGGGGAACTCGGATTGCTGCATCAATAAGTTGTAACGGGAAATGTCCATGCGGGGACCAAGAGTTACCTGCTCCTTACTCTTCCCCGGTATCAACCGGGCGGTGCCAAACAGGAACGTGCCGTCTCGAAATTCGACCTTGAAAGACACATACACGCCGGATGGATCCGCGCCGACATTTTCGACCAGGATTCTTTCTATACCGTCAGGTTTCCAGTATGTGAGCGAACTATCCAGAATGGCTTGCAATCCCTTCAAAATGTCTTCCTCTGAAGAATCAGGGCTCTTGGCCCATTCCGATGCTGCCAGGTTCGCCAGGTTTTGGGCGATCTGTCGCAGGAAATATCCCATCTTATACGGCTCACCCTCGGAGACCGGCGGCGGCTTCTTGCGGCCATCCAGGAATGAACCCAGCCACCCATCCGGGTCTACTGATTGACCGGCGGTTTTTCGATTGTAGGCCTCCACTGAAAGCAGTCCCGCCCGATTGTCCTCCGCCAGCGACAGCGCCCTTAATACAACGACTGAGGCTCCAGCCAGGCTGAAGAGTTCCACCAGCCGGGTGGTATGCAGCGCGCCGACGGTCATCGCCAGCGGCGCGCCGGGATATGCCTCGGCCAACGCCAGCATGTTGGCGGCCATCACTTCACTGCGCTGCGCAACGTGTTCGATGTACTCGCGCAGATCCGCCAAGTTGGACTCGTCCTCGGAGGTGACGGGGGCATTCACTTCCACAGCCTTCTGTTGAAGCCCGTCTAGAATCTCGAGCCACTCCTCAGCCGAGGCAATTTCGATTATGTCGTTTAGCACAGCCCAGGTTTCTGCCGTGTAGTCGTCGGTTGCAATGGTGAAATCGAAGAACTCGGCATATTTCCCCGCATCGTAGAGAGCCTGGCTGGCGGAGCGCTCCACGTCAGTCATGCCTGTCCAGGCGATGCTGACCAAATAGGCTTGGGGGGCATTATAAGCCGCTGCAGTCGTCTCGAAGTTGTACAGATCGGCGTCGTCAATACCGTCTATGACTGCGTCGTTGTAGATCAGCCCGATCGCTTCGGCGCTGGAAATTTCGCCGTCCTCCAGAGTTTGGACGATTACATCTTCGCGCCCCGTGATCAGCTGACCGGCTTCGTAGAACGGTTCAACGTGGGCCCAACTCAAATCGAGTGGCCCGGCTGAGGCTGGCTGGCCTTCCAGCCCGATATGACGCAGGTTGTAGTCTTCATAAAGGCGGTTGAGCATGATAGCAATTTCCACCTGACCGAGACGCGAATCGTGCCGCTCCTCGAATATGAAGAGAATGGTGCTCGGGTCGCCATCCACAACCGTCATGACTGCGCCGACGTCCTCTGCCACCTTTTCGGCCATGTCGTCCAGGCTCGGTGGGTTTACTGTTGACGTTGCCGGGATCTGAGTCGCTGTGAGTGGAGGAGTGGGAGCGACGCATCCGGTTACAAGTATGATTATCAGTAGCCCCCCGATCAATATCTGCAGGCTTTTCATGCGATTCATCTTGCCTTTCTCTCCTTTCGTGCGGTATGTGACTGGTAAGGCCAATTCAGCCGGCATTTTATTAGAGTGCGTATGCAAATTCTATCTGTAGTTTTGATACCGCAGCGGTCGAGTAGCCCGAAGGGTGTATCAAGTCACCGCCGCCTACACTTCGATACGCTCAGTGCACCGCTTGACCACCTTGTAAAGCATTTTGATACAAACCCTAGTTCTATTATAGGCAATAAAATATAAAATTCAAGCCAGTGTTTCGATAAATTTTCTGTCGGCGCGTTTCCCCAAAAAAGAAGATGACCAAATCCTTGTGCAACCTTTCTGACCAGATAACCTTGGGCGATTCCTGGAGGAGAACTGACAAACGCATATCAGGGTATTGCCGTGACTAAATTGGAAGGCCGCACAGTGTTGCGCCTCCAGGCCTCTGCATACGCGTCCAACAGGTCGTTCGGGACCTCGGTCAGGTCCGCCGGGTCCGGGCCAAAGCGGAAGTTGAAAGAATTATCGCCCTCGGCCAGCGGCGGCCAGGCTGGCTGCCACTGCCAGGCGGCATAGTTCCAACCGTACTGCTCGAAGAGTGCCATCTCGTCGCTGACGTAATCTGCCCCGCCCGGTTCCCAGCGCTCCAGCCCGTACTCGTTCACAGCCAGCCCAACCTGATGCGTGGACTGGAAGTCGGCGGCAATGGCGAGCAGGTTTTCCAGCCAGGCGCGGTCGAAGGTCTCCGGATCGCCGTCGTAGTTGGTGTCGAAATAGCCGGGGTAGGCCCTCGTCAGGTCCGGCGGCTCCTGGTGAGTGTACTCGTGCGGCGAATACTGGTGGAAAGTGTAGACCACGTGTGGGTCGTCCACCGGTTGGAGATATGAGAGCCACTCCACGTCGCTGTAACTGTTCCCGCCGACCAGGATGGGCGTGTCACCATCCACCTGACGAATCGCAGACACGAGGTCCGGGTACCAGGCGTTCCAGTCGTAGCCGGTTCCGGCGTACTGAGCGTAGAACGTCTCCGGATCCCAAATATCCAGGCTGGCATTCGAGTTCGGTTCGCACATCAAGTCGTAGCCGATGACGATGGGATAGTCGCGGTAACGTTCTGCGGTGTAACGCCACATCTCCGCCCAGGCGCTGCGGGCGGCTTCGTCGGTCCAGACGGTTTCGATGATGTAGCCGTCCGGCAGCCAGTCGCCTCCGCCGATGATGGCGAACTCGCTGCGTCCCGGCCCGGTGCGGAAGGTGATGACACCGAACAGGTCAGCGGCCGCGGCCATCTCCAGCAGACCGTCGAGGCTGGCGACAGCCTCCTCGTCCGCGACGTACGGCGGCTCGACGGTGAACAATCCTGCCGTGGAGATGTTGACGTAATTCGCGCCGAGCGCGGCCAGACGGTCGAAATCGTCCTGCGTGTAGGGCGGCCCGAACGGCCCCGGACCGAGGAACTCGGTCCCGTCGAACTCGGGGAAAACGCGCCGCTGGTAGATATTGGCCCCGCGCAGTTGCGTCCCATTCGACCAGAGCGACCATTTATCTACGACGGATTCAGATTCTCCCGGCACATCAGGGACTTCGGAGGAGGGACTGGCCTCCAGCCCAGGCAGGAGGCAGGCGAAAAGCAACGCGTTTACGCCGATCAGGGTGAAAAACAACCTGCGTACGTGATAGCGATGTGTCATCCCTGAACCTGTTACTTGACCTCGAACGGGAAATTCTTGACCAGCACGCCATCCACGATGACGCGGATGACATAGTTGCTCGGCTCGAACACACCGACCGAAAACTCGTTTTCTCCGCTTATGAACGAGGAGGTCTGGTCGAAGGCGATCTCTCCACCGCCTATCGTATTTTGGATACAGGCGCGCACTTCGACATCGGTTTTGGCGTCGAACATGATGAGCAGAGATTCGCCGGCTGCAAATTCCACTCCGTTCTCCCCTTGCGTTCCCGGCTGATAGGTATTGGCGCTGACGAGTTCCATACTTTCGAAGTATTGCCCGAAGAGGACATCGTCAGCGGTGCCGCCGATCTCGTCACCGCACGATTCCGGGGCTGAAAAAGAACCGCACGCGAGAACTGACAAGGTCAGGACAAACACGGGAAGAACGAGGGTGAATTTACGCATAAAAGCCTCCTTTGGCATGACTCTATTATAGGTTGTCGCGGAGGTTTTTCAAGTAGCCTATTGGGTATAGAAAACAAAAAAGGGTACAGTGGGCGCGATGCGCCCCTGTACCCCAATTTGTTTCACCTTTTCTATCGTCTTATTTGGTTGATGGGGTCGTTGCCCTCGAAGGCCTCGACGACCACGCCGCTGCGCGTCAGTGTGCCGACGTACTCCTCGCCCGTCCCGGCGGCAATCCAACCATCCAAGTTGAACGGCACGCTCCCGTCCGCGGCGACCCAGACGCCGTTGAACTTGCGCGCCAGGTGGACGTGCGTGCCGCTCGACAACCCGCCCTCGCAGGAGGGATGCCCGACCGGTTCACCGGCGCGCAGGAACGTGCCCGGCTGGACCCGGTCACGGCTCTCGATGTGCATATAGAGGACGACCCAGCCGGTGCCTTCGTCCCCATCCAGGTCGAGGTCGAGGATGACGACGCCGTCGCCGGTGCGCGTCACCAGGCCATCGGCGACTGCCGCGGCCCAGTAGTCCGTCTCCACGCAGCCGAAGGCCTCGCCGGGCGGGGCGAAATCGAGAGCGCCGAAGGGCGTCCCGGCATCCCAGGAGGAATGCGGTCCGCCGGTGAAGGCCCAGACCTCGCCTTCCCCAAACGGCAAATGGAGACGCGGCTGAATGAGATTGGCAGGCACGAGCGGCTCGATGGCATAGTCGAAGGGATAGCCAAAGAGGAGGTAATAAGTGTCGTAAAAACCACCCGGTGAGACATCCACCAGCCAGTCATCGTAACCGTCCAGGTGGGCAAAGAAATTCTGCACCCCGGCGGTTCCTGCATTGATGGTAGGTGCGATGGGGACAACCGACTCGTCTGTCAGCACCCAATCCTCCACCACTCCGTCGCGCCAGCGATAGAAACCGCTGTTCAGGTGGATGGAGGCCCAGGCCAGTTGACGGTAGAGACCGGCATACCAGTCGTCAATATAGCCAAAGGGATTGTAGGTCTCTGCTGGATTGGGATCGGTCACCCAGCCGGCCTGGTACTCCAATAAAGCCAACAGGAGGCGCGGGTTGACCGAGTAAGACTGGGCGATGCTGAAGACAACCTGCGCGCCGGTGAGTATCACCCCGTCTACGTCCTGGGTGAAGGAGGCCAGGTACCCGCCCTGCGCCTGGAGGAAGGCTTCCACGTCAGTGGAGGCGCTCAATGGACCGTAAACCAGTTCGGAATCCGGGATGATCTTGTCCGCCGGACCGGTGGGCTGCGGCTCGACTGCCGGGATAATCAGGCGCTGGCCTACTTCCAATATGTCCGGGTTGGTGATGCCGTTGGCCTCGATGATGGCTTCCATGCTGACCCCATAGCGCTCGGCAATCGCGCTGAGCATGTCGCCGCGTTGGACCAAATATTCTTCCTCCCCGTGCGGGCCGATGCCTGTGTAATGCGGGTCGTCGGGGGTGGGGGCGATTTCCGGTTCGCCGGGCGAGCGCGTCGGGGGCAGGCTGTAGGAAAGCGTCGGGGTGACGACCACCTCCGGGGGTGTGGCAGGCTGGCCACCGGTCCAGATGGAGGCGGGGGTGATGGCCAGGTCCGACGGCATGGTCGTCTCGCAGGCAGTCAGCAGGAGGAGCAGGCAGGGGAGCAGTCGGCGCAAGGGCATGGCGGGATTGTACCAGTTTCTGCTACAATCAGGACACTTCACACATCTCCCCTCTCGCATCAAGGAGGGGCTCACAGGAGAACACAATGTCGCAGTTGAAGTGGTGGCAGGCCGCCGTCTTTTACCAGATCTATCCGCGCTCCTTCGCCGACGGGAACGGCGACGGCATCGGCGACTTCAAGGGGATGATCGAAAAACTGGATTATTTGAAAAGCCTGGGCGTGGACGCCCTCTGGCTCTCGCCGCATTTTCCTTCCCCGATGTGGGATTGCGGCTACGACATTTCAGACTACGAAAACGTCGCCCCCGAATACGGCACGCTGGAGGACTTCAAGGCTTTCTTGAACCAGGCCCACGCCCGCGGGATGCACGTCATCCTTGACCTGGTGCTCAACCATACCTCCGACCAGCATCCCTGGTTCCTGGAGTCGAAATCCAGCCGCGACAACCCGAAGGCGGATTGGTATGTGTGGAAAGATCCCACCCCCCTGCCCCCTCCGTCA
>JBFMCM010000108.1:0-26185 GCA_040754355.1 Chloroflexota bacterium
CAACTTGCTTACAATGCCGATAGGCCGGGTTGAAATGGGTTAAACTGTGTCAATCATGGTATGAACTGGTCTTACGCCCTGGCATCGTTTGTCTCATCCCTGGCGGCAGTCATCATCACGGTCATCGCGTGGAGGCGCCGCGCTGTTCCAGGAGGAGGGGCCCTGGTCGTTACGGGAACGGCCATGGTGATTTGGACATTGGCATACGGTTTTTATTGGTTATCCTCAGAGGCCCAGTCCAAACAGATTTGGTTCAATCTTGCTAATACGGGGGTCGCGGCTACACCGATCACTTTTCTTGTTTTTTCCCTCCGTTATACGAACCGAATCCAGTGGGTAAAGAAACGCATCATCGCAATTCTGTCTGTTCTACCGATCATCACGATCATCCTTACCTGGACCGATCCCCTGCACGGGTGGGTTTATGGTGGAGTATCCCCTGAAAGATTCCTTGCTGGCGAAGGCGTATGGTTCTGGGTCTACTTGGTTTATTCTTATGGAATATTGCTTTTTGCTCTCGGATTATTGCTGCGGGCCTGGCTTTCCACAGTGCGCCCCCTGCGCTCGCAGTTGAGTGCCATCCTCCTGGGGGTGATGGTGCCCCTGGTTGTTAATGTGGCCATGGTTCTGGGATTCAAACCGTTTCCTGGCCTGGATTTAACCCCCTTTACTTTTATAGTCAGTTGTTTCTGTGTTGCCATTGCCTTTTCCCGCTACCGTCTGCTCGACATCATCCCTCTCGCACGCTCGGCGGTCATTGACCGGATGATGGATGGTTATATCGTACTGGATGAAGAAAACCGCGTGGTAGATGTGAACCGAATGGCATTGGAGATGCTCGGCAACCCTCCCGGTGGGATTGTGGGGATGCCGGCTCATCTGATATTTGGGGATATTTCTTCCCTGTTCGAACAATTTCGAGATACGCTGGTCTTGCGGGAAGAAGTTTGCATAAAGACAGATCCTCCCACTTACCTCGATTTGAATGTCACGCCGCTCTCTGACCGGAGGGGCAGGTTCAGCGGCCGGTTGATCGTGGCCCGCGATGTGACTGACCGCAAGAATGCCGAACAGGCCGAACATGAACAACGAGTCCTGGCGGAGGCGTTGCGCGATTCCGCCGCAGCCTTGAACCAATCGCGCAGCTTTGAAGAGGTATTGGATAGCATTCTGGATAATGTCGGCCGAGTCGTCCCCTATGACCTGGCGAACATCTTGCTGGCTGATGACGATCACACTGCTCACTTGGTGCGCGAGCGCGGTTATCGTGAACGCCGGCTGGAAAAGTTCTTGCATAAGGTGGATTTTTCTTCCGATAACCTGTCAAGCCTGAAGCGTATGATCGAGACCGGGGTTCCGCTGGTTATACCAGACACCAAGCAGGAGCCTGGTTGGAAAAAAATCGAGGGTCTTGGCAGCCTGCGTTCTTATGTTGGCTCGCCGTTGCGGGTGCGGAACTTCGTGGTAGGGTTTTTGGATCTGATCAGTTTCACCCCCGGCTTTTACCGCCAGGAACATGCCGACCGTTTACAGGCCTTTGCCGACCAGGCGGCCATCGCCATCGAGAATGCGCGTTTGCTGGAAGAGGCCCGGCAGCGCGCAGAGGAGTTATCGGCCCTGCTGGATATTGGTCAGGCAGTTACCTCCGGCTTGGAGATGGACAAGATCCTCAAGGCTCTCCTGGAGAAGTGTGCGCACGTCTTGCCCCTCGAGGCCTTCTATGTGGCGACCTATGACAACGAAACCGAGACGATCGGGTATCCCCTCTTCTACGATCAGGGAGAAATCACGGTATTGCCTGCGCATAACATCCACCAATCTCCGGGGCTGACCGGGCATGTCATCCAAACCCGGCAAGTGATCTATGTGCCGGATGCTTTCGATGAGGAAACCGCGCGTAAATACAACATCGTGCAGATAGGTGGTGAACCGAGCCGTTCTTATGTTGGCGTGCCGCTCCTGGTCGGGGACCGGGTGGTGGGGGTCATATCCATGCAGAGTTCCCAGCCCAATGCGTATGATAAGGACCAACTTAGATTATTGGAAACCATTGCCACACAGGCAGCCGGGGCAATCGAAAACGCCCGCTTATTCGAGGTCGTACGCCACCGCGCTGAAGAGATGACCGCCCTTTTCGATATTGGCCTTACGGTCACCTCGGGCTTGGACATGGAACAAGTCCTAAGAACCCTGCTCGAGAAATGCCGGCAGGTGCTCCCTGTGGAGGCATTCTATCTTGCCATCTTGGACCCTGAAACCGGTTTACTCCATCATCCATTAGCCTACGACATGGGCGAATATCCGCACATTCCCTCCCGCAACATCCGCCAAAACCCCGGGCTGAGTGGGCATATTATCAACACCCGGCAGACGCTTTACGTCCCGGATCTGTTGACCTCGTCCGATGCAGCCAAGACCTTCCAGATCTTCCGTACCAGTGGTACACCCACCAGGGCTTATGTCGGTGTTCCGTTGATCGTTGGGGAACGCGTCGTGGGTGTCATTTCCATGCAGAGTTACCAGCCGAATGCTTACGACCCGGGCCAGATTCGCTTGCTGGAAACGATTGCCAACCAGGCTGCGGTAGCCATTGAAAACAGCCGCCTGTATGCGAAAGCCCAGTTGGAAATACTCGAGCGGGAGAAGGCCGAACGCCGCTATCGAGCCCTGTTCGCACAATCCCACGACGCCGTCTTCATCATTGGTTTCGATGGTAAACATCAGGAAGCCAACCAGCGAGCCTCGGATTTGCTCGGCTATACCCGTGAGGAACTACTCTCCCTGTATGTCAAAGATATAACTGCACAGCCGAAGGAGAGTCAGAACGTTCTCGAAAGGTTGATCAATGGGGAACATATTCCCCTCTATGAACGCCAGTTTCGTAAAAAGAACGGGGAAAAGATAACCGTTGAAATAAATGTCGAACTTGTGCGTGATGTGGATGGAAATCCGCTCCACATACAAAGCGTTGTCCGTGACATTACCGAACGCAAGCAAAGCGAACGGGCCATTCACCGGGCCAACGCGCAATTACAACTCCGATTGTCCGAGATCAATGCATTGCAGGCACAGTTGCGCGAACAGGCCATTCGTGACCCACTGACTGGTTTGTTCAATCGCCGCTATCTCGAAGAAACCCTCGAGCGCGAATTCTCCTTGGCGAAACGTCAGGGTACCACTGTTTGCCTGGTAATGATGGATATTGACGGATTCAAGGGATTCAATGACACCTATGGACATGATGCCGGGGATTACCTGCTCAAGAAACTCGGCGACCTATTCCGCAAGGAAGTCCGCCGTTCCGACGTCTCCTGCCGTTATGGCGGCGAGGAATTCCTGATCGTCATGCCGGGGGCACCGTTGGAGCAGGGGGTCGAACGTGCCGAGCGGCTGCGTAAAGCATTCAGTTCGGGCAAATTCCGCCACATGGGGGTGAAACTGAACGCCACCCTTTCGCTTGGGGTAGCAATCTACCCTGATCATGGCGATAATTGGGAAAAGGTGCTGCATGCCGCCGACCGCGCCATGTATGCCGCCAAAGCGGCCGGCAGGAACCAGACCTGCTCAGCCGGAGACTGAGGCCGGCCCGGGCTTCTTTTTCGACTCTGCCATTTCCTGTCGCACCGTCAAGAGCAAATTTTCCGCCTTGAGTTCATTCAATGTATAACAGGGGGCGTCCAGGTGATCCGCCAGTGCCTGGGCCAGACCCTGGTCGAATGAAGCATGTTCCATATTGATGACGACCGAACGGAACTCCCGACCCGCGATCTGCTCGGCAAAACCGTAGGCCTCCTCCTGCGGCGGCACCGGCCCGATGGACACATTTCCTGCGCCGTCGGTCAGGACGATGAGCAGCGCCTCGATATCCGGGTGGGTGACGGCTTCCTGGGCCAGGACTTCATGCGCCAGCAGGAGTCCTGCCGAGAGGGGTGTCTTGCCGCCCACAGGGATGTCCACCAGGGCGCGCTGGGCCAGTTGGACCGAATTGGTGGGCGGCAGGATGAGCGTGGCGCGGTCCTTCTGGAAGACGATCAGCCCCACCCGGTCGCGGCGCTGGTAGGCATCCGTCAGCAGCGACAGGATGGCGCCCTTCGTGGCTGCCATGCGCTCGGCCACGGCCATGGACCAGGACGCGTCCACCAGGAAGAGCACCAAGTTGGCGGTCCTCTTCACCCGCACCTTGCGTTGGAGGTCGCTTTTTTCGATGGCGAAAGCCAGACGCTTGCGTTGTTCCTCGCGCCGTTTCTGGTAGGGAGCCGCGGCGCGGATGGTGGCGTCGAAGGCGATATCATCTGTCTTGCCGTTGGCAGGACGCGCCTGGATGTAGCGTCCGCGCTTGCGCTCGGTGTGCGTGCGGGACCGGCGGCCTGCGTGCCGTCTTGCCAGTTTGTCCAGCGGGGTGTCGAGTTTGCGCGGGTCGAAGGTCTCGCCCACCTTGACCTTTTTCCCGCCGTCCCACCAGCGGGCATCCTGGGAGTTAAAAACCGCCTCCTGCGGAGTCGGCTCCGCAGACGGCGGCTGGTCGGATGTTTCCTCTTCGGCTGAATCAGTTATGACTTTTTTTTTACCAACTCTTCATCCGCCTCGGGCTTTTCCTGCGGCTCGGACGGTTCTCCATCGCTGGAGGAACCGGCCAGGTTCTCGATGCGCTCCTGCAATTGCTCGGGCGTGATTTCGGTCTGCTGGAACGGCCCGCGCTTGATGCGGTGCGGCAGGGCCAGTTCGGCGGCCAGGGCGATGTCGCGGTCCGTGATCGAGGTCCGGCCCTCGTAGGCCGCGTGGGCGCGGGCGGCCTTCAGGATGACCAGGTCGGCGCGGTGGCCGTCCACGTTCAGGGAAGCGGTCAGCGCGGCAATAGCCAGCAGGTCGCGGCGGGTGTACTTGACACTTTCCACCATGGTGCGCGCCTGGGCGATGACGCGGCTGAGTTTCTCCTCGTGCGGCAGCCACTGTTTGCGGAAGGCCTCCGCGTCAGACTCGAAGGCCAGGTTGTTTTCGATGATCGTCACCCGGTCGCGTGCGTCGCGGATGCCGGTGATGTCCACCGAGAGGGCGAAGCGGTCGAGCAGTTGCGGGCGCAGGTCACCCTCCTCCGGGTTCATTGTGCCGACCAGGATGAAGCGGGCGGGATGCGTAAACGAGATGCCTTCACGTTCGACGATATTCATGCCCATGGCGGCCGAGTCGAGCAGCACGTCCACCACGTGGTCGTCGAGCAGGTTGACCTCGTCAATGTAGAGCAGGCCGCGGTTGGCAGCCGCCAGCACGCCCGGTTCGAAGTGCCGTTCGCCCTTCTGGATGGCCTGTTCGATGTCGAGCGTGCCCACCACCCGGTCCTCGGTGGCCGAGACGGGCAGGTTGACGAAGGGGATGCGCTTTTCTTCGACCGGCAGCGGCTGGCCGGAGGCAGCCTTTTCGCGGCACTCGGTGCACAACGAGGCCGGCTGGTCGGGGTCGCAGCCGAAGCGGCAGCCGCGCACGGCGCGTACCTTGGGCAGGAGCGCCGCCAGGGCGCGCGCCGCAGTGGACTTGGCCGTGCCGCGTTCGCCGCGAATCAGCACACCGCCGATGCGCGGGTCAACTGCGTTGAGGATGAGCGCCCGTCTCATGCGCTCCTGTCCGACGATGGCGGTGAAGGGGTAGATGGTTGGCATGCACTTCTCCGGGCTGGTATTATACTGCGAATCAATAGACATTATCCGCAATAAATTTCAGCGCCAAGGCGCAAAGGCGCCAAGCAGAATTTAAGCCGCCAAGGGCTTATCTTGGCGAATTTGGAATGCTTCTTGGCGTTCCCCGCGTCTTGGCGGTTATTACGAATAAAGTCTATATGTATATAATTTAGAGCAGACTATTCCCAAGGAGTTTCTATGCCAGACGTCACCCCCGGCCTTTTCGCAGAATTCGAGAAAATCATCACCGAGATTGATACGGCATCCTATTGGGGCAGCAAAGGCTTGCCTGTTTTCTCGACTCCCTCCCTGATTGGGATCATGGAATCTGCCGCCGTCATCGCCTTGCGCGGACATTTGTCTCCCGGCCAGGCAACCGTCGGCGGGCACATTGACGTCTGCCACCTGGCCACCACGCTAATTCCCAATGAACCAAAACCTTTAGGTTGAATCCATGACACGAGGGGGAAACAAGGCGCGCACTTTCATCGAATCGGCGCGATAATATCAGGGAATCCACTCGTCAACGCCTGTCCCTGACCAGCCGGGGAATCCGCCCGCGGGGCAATCTACAAGTCAACCTGATTCATCCTCTCCTCTCGTGCAAGGGACGCCCACCAGTCTTACTGCGACTCCTACTACCACATCCAGAGACCAGCCAGGCGGCTACTCGATAGTTCCCGCAGTCCTCTCTGGCCAGGGTGGTGATGCCAGCAGTGGTGACAGTGCGATCACTACCCAGCAGCCAGCCGCCCTGCCGTCCATCGTGGACAACGTCATCAAAGGCGCAGCGGCAGCCTCAGCCATCGGAGACGCTGACCGCCTTGTTGTCTGGCCTGGTAGCCGGCTTCGGGGCCAGCCTTCTCGCTCGCTGTGGGGCAAGTCGATGAAACCCGGACGGTTAATCCGAACTGGAAGCAATTGACGGCAAATACGCTGTTCGTGACTGGCAACCGCCGCTTATAATTCAGTTTGACCAAACCCCCGCCTTCCGTTATAATTGCGCCTCGCTTTGGAAACCCCCGGCAGGCAACTGCCGTTTGGTGTTCGAAATCTGTTCTTATAAGGAATAAGCATGGCAACAAAACGTCCGTACCAACCCCGCATCCGCCGCAGGGTGCGCGTGCATGGCTTCCGCCAGCGCATGTCCACCGCCAATGGCCGCCAGGTATTGAAGCGCCGCCGCCTGAAGGGGCGCTATCGCCTGACCGTCCGTTCCAACGCGCACGTCAAGCACGTCCGTTGGTAGGAGAGCCAGGCGGCAGGCATCCCTGACCAGGCATTCTCGAGGCGCAGGTGAAGCGGCGTTTTCGCCTGACCCGGTCAACTGATTTCAAGCGGGTGCGGCGTTTTGGCAAGTCTTATGCCCACCCGCTCATTGTGTTATATGTGCTGAAATCAGAGCAACCGGCCACGCGAGTGGGTGTGGCGGCTGGCAATACGGTCGGGAACGCCGTCCGCCGCAACCGGGCCAAACGACTGCTGCGGGCGGCGATGAGCACCCTTTTACCAGTAACAGTTCCCGGGTCCGACCTGATGCTGATCGCCCGTTCCCCCCTGGCCGAATCGAACCTCGATCAGACTTGCGCCGCCCTGTCCAGCCTGCTGAAACGCGCCGGACTCCTTTCCCATGACGGTTGAATACCTCCCCAGCGAGTATCCCAACGAACCGCGCCTGCGCGATCTGCCGCGCACGGTGTGGAACTGGCCGCGCCTGGGGCTGCTGGCGCTCATCCGCTTTTACCAGATGACGATTTCCAAATCCTCACCGCCGAATACCTGCCGCTTCTATCCGTCCTGCTCACACTACGGCTACCAGGCGGTGTATAAGTTTGGGGTTCTGAAAGGCGGCTGGATGGCCATTTGGCGGGTGCTGCGCTGTAACCCGTTCAATCCCGGGGGTTACGACCCCGTTCCGTAGGAGATTATTGGCTCCATGAAGACTAAACTTTTACTCCCGATTGTCGCGCTGCTCGCCCTGGGCTTGTTCCTGGCCGGGTGCGCCACCGGCATGACGCCTTCCTCGTGGTATGGCATGGCTGCCGATGCGGAATATGCCTACGTTTCCGGCGGCCTGTATGTGTATGCCGTCAACCTGGAGACTCATGCCGAAGCCTGGAAATTCCAGATCAAGACCTCCGTCTACGCCGCCCCGGTGCAGACGGAGGATGGGCAGCTGCTCGTCGGCGGCTACGACCACACTCTCTACAGCCTCGACCCGGCGGATGGCAGCGAAAACTGGCAGTTTGCCGAAGCCCGCGACCGCTGGATCGGCTCGCCGCTGGCGGCGAACGAGGCGATTTACGCTCCCAACGCCGATTACTCCCTCTATGCCCTCGACCTGGATGGCGACCTGCTCTGGTCGTTCAAAGCCGACCAGTCCATTTGGGGCACGCCTGTGACCGATGGTGAGTTGGTCTACTTCGGCACACTCGGCAGCAAGGTGTATGCCCTCGAGGCCGCCACCGGTGAACTGGCCTGGGAAGTGGAAACGGACGGGGCGGTGCTCGGTTCTCCGGTCCTGCGGGACGGCGTGCTTTATTTCGGTCTGTTCGACGGCGCGTTGGCCGCCTTCGACTCTCGAGACGGCAGCCTGGTCTGGCAGGAAGCCCTGGATTCGTGGGCTTGGTCCGGTCCCCTCCTGGTGGATGAGACCCTCTACATCGGCGACGGGGCGGGCAACCTGTCCGCTTTCAGCCTGGACGGAGAGCTGCTCTGGATGCTCGAATTGAATGGCGCCATCGTCGGCCCGCCGGTGGCGTCTGGCAATGAAATTATTGTCGGCACCGATGCTGGCGAGGTGTACTTCGTCTCCCTGAACGGGGAGGACATCCGCACCGTTTCTGTGGGCGGGCAGGTTTACGGTCCGCTCCTGCCGGCCGGGACACTCACCCTGGTCAGCCCAATGCCCGGCAGTCAACCAGACAGCGCGTCCCTCTTCATCGTCTTGGATGAGAACGGCGCCCAGGCGTGGGACTTCACCCCGGAGAAATGAGGAAATAGGTTATGTGGGAAACCGTCATTGTTAACCCCCTCACCAATATTCTGCTGTTCATCTACCAGTTAGTGGGCAATCAATTTGGCATTGCCATCATCATCTTCACCATCCTGATCCGCCTGGTGACCCATCCCCTGATGGCTAAGCAAATCAAAGGCTCCCAGGCTATGCAGGAACTACAAAGCAACAAGGAATGGCAGGATATTCAAAAGAAATACAAAGGCGACAAAGAGAAACTTGCCCAGGAACAAATGCGGCTCTATAAGGAATTGGGCATCAATCCCTTCTCTTCCTGCCTGCCGATGTTGATCCAGATGCCGATCATCTTTGGCCTCTACCAGAGCATTGTGCGCGCCCTGGCAGCCTCGCCTGCCCAATTGCTCATCCTGACGGGTGCCGTCTGGCCGTTTGGCGGGTTGGAACAACTCATCCCGGTCAACAGCAAATTCCTGTGGATGAATTTGGGCCAGCCGGAGCGCGTCTACATGTTCGGCGTCGGCATCCCGGTGCTTGCCATTCTTGTGGCCATCACCACGTACATCCAATCCAAAGTCACCACGCCGCCCCCCGCCTCTCCCAACGACCAGTCCGCGGCGATGGGTAAAATGATGACGCTTTATATGCCGCTTCTGCTCGGATATTTTGCCTACAATTATGCCTCCGGCCTGGCGATTTACTTCATCATTAGCAACCTGGCCGGCCTGGTGCAGTACGCCATGCTGGGCAAGGTCAACTGGAAGGCGCTCCTGCCCGGGCAGAAACCGGTTCAGAAACCCCTGGCGAGGAAAAAATGAACGAACGCGCCACCCTGGAAAAAATCGCTCCGACGGTCGAAGAAGCCATCGCCGAAGGTCTGGCTGAACTCGGCCTGACCGAAGACGCGGTGGACGTGGAAGTGCTGGACAGCGGCAGCCGCGGCCTGCTGGGGATCGGCGGCCGGCAGGCGCGCGTCCGCTTGAGCGTCAAGGCCGCGCCGTCGGCCGGACCTGGAACCGGCCAGCCCGATTTGGCTGTTCGCCCGGCCGGGGAAGGCGGCGACGCCCTTTCGCTGGCGCGCCAGATCGTTGCCGAGATGCTCGAAAAAATGAATATCAACGCCTCGATCGAAGCGCGTTATGGCGAGCCCGAGGAAAACGGTGAACTCCCCGTCTTGATAGACATCAACGGCTCCGACCTGGGCGTCCTGATCGGCCGTCATGCCGAGATCCTGAACGCCATGCAGTACCTGGTCAACCTGATGGTCAGCAAGCAGTTGGAACGCTGGGTGCAGGTGGTGATTGACGTGGAGGGCTACCGCGCCCGCCGCGAGCGTCAACTGCGCCAGTTGGCGCGCCGCATGGCCGACCAAGCCGTGAACACCGGCCGCCGCCAGAGTCTGGAACCGATGCCGGCCAACGAGCGCCGCATCATCCACCTTGAACTGCGCGACCATCCCAGTGTCACCACCCAGTCGGTGGGCGAAGAACCGGTCCGAAAAGTGACGATCGTGCTGAAGTAATTTTCGAGGGGAAGTAAGAAGAAATAAGTTGCGAAGCAGTAGAAGGAATCTCTCGACTTTGTTAACTGAGTCCCTCAAAACGAGACACGCAAAGAAAGCCCCTCCTGTGAGAAAATGAAGCACAGGAGGTGCTTTTATGTCAGGGGAAAAAGGAATGGGACCTGATCCAGTAGAAGAGAAACTGGATGCGGTACGGCTGTTCTACGAAGAAGGGAGGGCGCACGCCGAGATTAGCCAAGCCCTCGGATTGTGAAGTGAAGGGTGCGTGGAGACGTGGGTCAGGAACTGGGCAGTATCCAATTCGGTGTCGTCCCGGAAGGATTCCTCGCCAAAGACAACGATCTAGGGGATGAGCGGGATGCCGAACGCTTTGAGCCTCTCGCGCGGCAGGCCGGAGGTGGTATCGGCTACGATTTTGACCATTTGTCCTCTCATTTTTTATAATTCGCGTGAATAAATCCGGTGCATCTTGTAGAAATCCACCCCAAAATTTTCCATCTCGCGCTGCATCTTGTCGTTCTCCAGGCCAATTTGCACCACCTCGGCATGGCGGTAGCGCGGATTCTCGGTCACGCTCTTGAACATCTCGCTGTACAGGATGGCCGTCCCGCCCAGGCCGCGGTACTCGGCGATCATCCCCGCCCCGTTGATGTTGATCCAGTCGGTGGTGCGCAGTTCGCGCAGCAGGGCCAGCCAGCCGAAGGGGAACAGCCGACCCTTCGTTTTTTGCAGGGCGGCGGAGACGTCGGGATAGGCCAGCAGGAAGCCAACCGGCCGTTGGTCTTTCATCACCAACTTTATAAGGTTCGGGTCGGCGAACCAGAGCATCTGGCCGGCCAGCGCCTCGACCTCGGCATCGGTGATAGGCGTTCCTTCTTCCGTCCCCACCAACGCCTCGTTATAAAGCGTCTTTAGGTGACCAATCACCTGACGCAATTCGCGGCGCGTGCGGAAGCGGGCGATGCGCAGCCCGCGTCGTTCCTGGATGCGGGCCGCCAGTTCGTGAATGCGCTCCGGGAATTGGATGTCCGCACCCAGGTAACCAGAGACATTCTCATTGACTTTCTCGAACCCAAGCGATTCTATGATTTCCGGGTAATAAGACGGGTTGTACGGCAGCCCCAGGGCGGGACGATGCTCGAAGCCCTTCACCAGCATCCCAAGCCCGTCGAGGGCGGTGAAGCCTTTCGGACCGAGCATCCGGTTCAGGCCCCGCGCCCTGGCCCAGGCGAAGGCTGAGTCGAAGAGACCGCGGGCAGGTTCCGGGTCCGGGATGGATTCGAACAGGTAGAAGAAGGCCGTCTTTTGTTGATTATGTTCGTTGTACAGGCGGTTATCCAGAACGGCCAAACGTCCCACCGGAACATCGTCTTGGTAGGCCAGGAAAAAGGCCGCCGCGGAATGCTTGTAGAAGGGGTAGTGTTTCGTGTCCAGACGGAGGCGTTCCTCGCCCTCCAGCGGCGGGACCCACTGCGGGTTTTCACGGTAGATGCGGGCTGGCAGGCTGAGGAAATCCCGAACCTGATTCCGGTTGGCGAGATCAATCTGCTGGATGCGCATGATAAAAAAATGGGGCACGAGATTTCGCGCCCCAAGGGGTTAGGCGGGTTTCTCGGCCTTCTTCTGGGCGGCGCGGGCGGCCATTTGGCTGCGCAGGGACTTCACATCGCCGTCAATCGTGAAGAGGGCGCCCAGGTAGAGGAAGAAGCACAATACCCAGGCGGAAATGCAGACCGTCAGGATGGCGAATTGCAGGCTGGCGAAGGGACCCACAACCGTGGCAAAATACAGGGACAGCGCGCCGGCGATGGTGGGGGCCAGGGCCGCGCCGCTGTTCTCGACGAAGTATTCCACCGCCTGGGTGGTGGAACGCACTTCGGGCGGAGTGATGTCGAAAATTGTGGAGATGACATTCGGCGAGGAGAACGGCATGAACAGGGCTGTCAGGGCCATCAGGACGAAGAAGAGGGTAGGCTGGGAGACCGGGGTGTTGAGGGCAAAGAACAGGAAGATGGCGCCCAAGATGACGCCCGCGCTGGAGATGATGATGCGTCCCTTGGGTGTGCGCTTGAAGAGCCAGTCGCCCAGCGCGCCGCCGACGAAGTAACCAGAAGCCAGAATAAGCACAATGGGCGCCATCGTAAACAGCACCTGCATGTTATCGTAACCGCGTTCGCGCATCAGGTAACCGAAGAAGAAGAAAGTGATCACATTCCAGGGGAAGACGCCCGCGAAGCCTTGCAGGAAGATGAACCACATGGTGCGTTTCTTGAGCACTTCCTTCACTTCCTTCCAGTTGAAGCGGATCTGGCCGATTTCCTCCATCCCCTCGAATTCCGGTTCGGCCTTGCCGCGCGGCACTTCCTTGATGCCGAAGAAGATGACCACAGCCATGATGATGCCCAGGAAGCCGGTGATCAGGAAGATCGAGCGCCAGCCGTCCAGGTGGAAGAGTTTCCCTTCCAGCAGCGGAGCGACCATCAGCGCCAGAACCATGCCGAGCAGATAGCCAATGGGCGAGGTCAACTGGAGGATGCCATAGACCTTGCCGCGCAACTTGGGGCCGAAGTAATCGGCCACCAGGCTGTACAGGCCCGGATAGGACGAGTCGTCAATGCCGGTGGAGGCGCGCGTGGCCAGGAAGGCCGGGTAGGTACGGACGATGGAACTCAGCCAGGTGGTCGCGCCCCAGATGAACGATGCCAGGGCCAGCAACTTGGCGCGGGCGTAGCGGTCGTATAGGTAGCCCCAGATGGGGTATAAAATAGTTCCGATGATCAACGCTCCAGAGTTGATCAATCCCCACTGGAAGTCGTTCAGGCCAAATGTTTTGCTGACCGGCAGTTGCAGGGAGCCGATCAGCAGTTTATCCGTCTGGTGCAGGAGCATGAACAGGGCAAAAACAATGACAACGAACACAGGATAGAAACCGCCGCGTTTCTTCATAGAGCACCTCTCGTCACGTGAAATGGTGTTGCGATTATTGAAAGTGTACAATAGAAACAGGAGTGCGTCAAAGGTCTTTCATCTGTCTTTGGACATGACAAATTGTTTAGGAGTGCAAAGAACTGGAAACAAAAGGCTAGGAAAATACAATTCGAGATTTTTTAACAAATAAAAGCGAGTATGATTACCCTATACAAAAATCAGCATTCCACTCCAAAGGAGGACTCTCCTGTTTGATGCTCCGATGAGCGCCGGTAACTTTTCAATTGTCCTTTTATATAACGATGACTCGCATGTCAAATGCGGTGATCCGCACGAAATACCTGCTATTCAAAATACAGTTATAACTGCCAATTATCTGCACACGGCCCTGGTCAGCCTGGGGTATTCGACCGAAATATTAGCCGTCCGGGACTCGCTCGACGATCTGGCGCATGCCCTGAACGAGCATTCCCCTGAAAACACACTCATTTTCAATAATTGCGACGGATTCGACGGCAGCAACCAGGACGCCGCCCTCATCGTCCATCGTTTGGAAGAACTCGGTTTCAAACATACCGGCGCGACCGCCGAAGCCGTCGAACTGTGCATAGACAAACCGTGCGCCAAAGAGCGCCTGCTCGCTCACAACGTCCCCACGCCGCGTTGTCAGGTCTTCCGTTCCTCCAGTGAGAAATTCAGCCTCGACTTCCCGGCCATCGTCAAGCCGTCGGTGGAGGACGGCAGCCTGGGCATCAGTCTTGATTCAGTCGTCACTACCTGCGAACAACTTCAGCAGCAGGTCGGGTTGATCCTGGAAACGTACGTCGAACCAGCCCTGGTCGAAGAATTCATCTTTGGCCGCGAACTGGCCGTCGCCATGCTTGGCAACCAGGAAATCGAAATCCTGCCCATCGCCG
This sequence comes from Chloroflexota bacterium, assembly GCA_040754355.1. Classification (GTDB taxonomy): domain Bacteria; phylum Chloroflexota; class Anaerolineae; order Anaerolineales; family Villigracilaceae; genus UBA877. The sequence continues at coordinate 14,014 of JBFMCM010000108.1, forward strand.
AACAAGATTACAGCCTGATCACGGACCCGCTCAAACATCTCTTGACCTACGAATCCAAGTGGGATACCGAATCACCCTACTATTACAACATCCCCGCCCGCGTCCCCGCGGACCTGACGCCTGCCGAGGAAAAAGTCGTGCGGGCGGCTGCCGAAGGTTCGTTCCGCGCCGTCGGCCTGCGCGACTTTGGCCGGGTGGACATCCGCTTCGAAGATGGCATCCCATATGTGATTGACGTGAACGAACTACCCGACCTCGCCACGGATGCCGGTTTCTGGAATTCCGCCCGGGCGGCTGGGATGACCTATCCACAGATGGTGGATAGAATCGTCCAGCACGCACTCCAACGGGAAGGATTGACTCTGTGATCGCCCCACCGCTTGCGACCGACGGCGCACAAATCCTCCACATCACCACCACGGCCGGCGTCTTCAGCCAGGAGGAAATCGAGTGCGTGCACGAACTCTGGGAGGAGTACCAGGCCCAGGGTCCCGAACGCTCCGGCTACTACTGGCTGGTGGAGCGGGGCGAAGACGGGCGCGTCCTGGGCTACACCTGCTACGGTCCGCGTTCCCTCACCTCCGGCACCTTCGACCTGTACTGGATCGCCGTGGATGCCACCCTTCACCGCAGCGGCGTCGGGCGCCGCCTGCTGACCGCCACCGAGGAGGCTGTTCGCCAATTGGGCGGACGCCTGCTCTTCTTGGAGACCTCCGGCCTGCCCAAATACGAGCCGACGCGGCAATTCTATCTCGGTACAGGTTATACCCTTGAGGCTACCATCAAAGACTTTTACGCTGAGGGGGATGACTTGGTGATATTTACCAAGCACCTGTAGTGAATTCGCCTGCACCTCTTATGTCATGACCGACGAACTCAAGGTCGCTTACAAAGCCACCGCGAGTAGGTGCTCGGAAAGGAAAGGATAAGCAAAATCCCCGGTTTTCTCCGGGGATTTTTTGTTGCAAAACCAATGCTTTCCAAGAACTACCGGAAGGCATTTATATTTTCTCCAGGTAGTCGTACCGGCACCATCCCGGGGGTGAATCAAGGCGCGCCCATTGCTCGCCCTGGTTGGCCTGAAACTCTACCACATTCACAGTCTGATTATTAGCCAGTTGACCAACCTGCTGGTAGGTGTCGGCCGGCCCGGCGAATACCTTGAGCGATTGCCCCGTAAAGCGATACTGCCCAAGTTCCGGAGGCGGCACGGGTGTGGGTGGAGGCGTCGGCCCAACATATTCCAGGTAAGCGTAGCGGCACCAGCCGGCCGGGGCGTCAATGCGCGCCCACTGTTCGCCGCGATTGGTGCGAAGATCCAGGACGTTCACGGTCTGGCCGTTCGAAAGCGCGCTGACCTGCCGGTAGATGTCACCCGGCCCGACGAATACCTTGAGCGACTGCCCTGTGAAGCGATATTGGCCGAGTGCCGTCGGCGGCGTCACAGATTCCAGGTACGCGTAGCGGCACCATCCGGCCGGCGCCTCGATGCGCGCCCACTGTTCGCCGCGATTGGTGCGCACCTCCAGGACGTTCACGGTCTGGCCGAACGTAAGCATGCTTACCTGCCTGTAAATATCGCCCGGCCCAACGAACACCTTGAGCGATTGCCCGTAAAAACGATACTCACCGGGTTCCGGGGTTGGCACGGGCACAGGTGGAGGCGTCGGCCCAACGTATATCAAGTACGCGTAACGGCACCAGCCGGCCGGGGCATCAATACGCGCCCACTTTTCGCCGCCTTGGGTCTGAATCTCCAAGACGTTCACAGTCTGGTTATTGGTCAATTGACCCACCAGTTGATAAGTCTCGGCCGGCCCGGCGAATACCTTGAGCGATTGTCCTGTGAAACGATACTGGCCAAGTTCTGGAGACGGCTCAGGTATGGGTGGGGGCGTTGGTCCAACGTATTCCAAATATGCGTAGCGGCACCAGCCAGCGGGTGTTTCGATGCGCGCCCATTGTTCACCGCGGTTGGTCTGAATCTCCAGGACATTCACAGCCTGGTTATTGGTCAATTGACTCACCTGCCGATAGGTGTCGCCCGGTCCGGCGAATACCTTGAGCGATTGCCCAGAGAAGCGATACAGGCCCAGGTCCGGATGCGGTTCGGGTGTGGGCGGAGGCGTGGGCGGAGGTGTGGGTGGAGGGGTGGGAGTTACTTCTGCCAATTCCATAAAGATGGCATTGTAGTCCACCACCTTTTTTACCGCTGGATGACCGGGGATGGCCTGGCTGTCGACGCGGGCGGTAAATTGCCAAATAGCATGGCTGGTCCAGGGCTTGAGTGAGACCGGCTTCAGCACACCGTTTGCGATGTCAGTTTTCAGGGACTCGATGCGTTCTGCTGTGAAGATAGGGGGAGTGTAATTCAATACCCACAAATCCTTCGGCCACTGGGACAAGGCAAGTGGATATTTCACCGCCCAGGCAGCGAGTTCCCCGCCCAGCGTGCGCCAGAAATACGGATAGGTATAAATGAGCGGCGTGACCCCATATTTCTCCATCTCGTACAACCAGGAACCGGCTGCGCTCAAACAATCGTCGCCGCTCTTTCCGTCCTGCGTCTCGAAGTCGAGAATGATGTAATCGCTGGCCGGATTAAAGCCGGCTGAACTCACGACTTGCCAGCAAAACTGCGCCTGGAGGATGGCATTCTGGTTGCAGCGGAAGAAATGATATGCAGCCCGCGGCAGGAGGCCCTCGGCGGCTTTCCATTGGAGCCTGAAAGCCGGGTCCCTGAACGATGTCCCCTCACTGGATTTCATGATCGCCAGCGACAACCCGCCTTGATCCCGGGCCCGCTGCCAATCTACAGGCTGATAATTGCCGGGAGAAATGAAGGCGTCGTAGTGTGAAACGTCAATCGCCCATTTAATCGTCATCTTATTTCTCCATTTCCAAGACAACCATCTACACCCGTACTATTGTCGGTTTAGGGAAATCGGAACGCGAAGTTCGAGGATGATTGGACATTATCTTACATGAAATTCTCCTTTTCTGCAACATGGGGGAGTAGCCACTTAATGGGCCAAAAGAACTTCACCACAGAGACTGCAGAGTTCCCAGAGTAGGGAGTGGCTGCCATCATGGGTAAAAGGAATTCCACCACTGAGACACGGAGTCCACAGAGTTTCAGAAGGACATCTCTCCTTGTTCTCGGTATCTCCGTGGTGAAAAGAAGCGGCTGGCCCACGAGATTATCCACTCCCCCAGAGTAAAAACCAAGATAAATCTCCCCCGCAGTGGTAAAATCACCTCCTATGTCTGCGCTTTCCGCACCTGCTGAATTCACCCTCACCCGCCGCGCCTCCAACCGGCGCAACCCCGTCCTGTGGGTGCTCAGCCACGGCTTGCGCCACTGGTGGCTGGTCATCATCATGGTGGTCGGGGCATATGGCAATGCGCAACTGGCAGCCTACGTGCCGATCCTGACCGGGCGCGCCTTCGACCTCGTGCAGGAGAACGCAGGGGCCATCTCCGCCGGCCTCCTGACCATTGCCCTGCTCATCGGCGGCTCACAGATTCTGCGCGCTGTCCTGCAACTGGGGCGCAACTTCGGGGCTGAAGTGATCGCCCAAAAGGTCGAGCGCGACATACGCGACGAGTTATACGTCTCCCTGCTCGGCAAGAGCATGACCTTCCACAGCCTCCAGCCGGTGGGTGACACGATGGCGCGCGCCACCAACGACGTGCGCGAGGTCAACTTCCTGTTCAGCCCTGGCGTGAACCTGGTGGTCGGTTCCCTGCTCTTCCTAGTGATGCCCATCGTCTTTGCGCCGCAGTACCACTGGTCGCTCATCCTGACCCCTCTCCTGTACACGGTGCTGTACTTCTTTGCCTTGCGGCGCTATCTCAAGAACCTGGAACCCATCACCGACGAGGTGCGCGAGACCTTCGGTGTGATGAACACCCATCTCTCCGAAGCCCTGGACGGTGTGGAGGTGATGAAAGGCGCGGCACAGGAGGATGCCGAGGTAAAACGCTTCGAAGAGAACGCCCGCCGCGTGCGCCTTGCCAACGTCCGCCAGGGAGACCTGGAAGCGCGTTTCGTCCCGCTCCTGATGATGGCGGTCGCCATGGGCATCGGCCTGTTCCACTCCATCTTCCTGTACCGGCAGGGACTGCTCCAGACCGGCGACGTGGTCGCTTACATGGGCCTGCTGCTGATGCTCGACTTCCCCACCTGGACCTCCATCTTTGCCTACTCGCAGATTTCCCTCGGCTTGGCCGGGGCGCGCCGCATCCTCGACCTGATGAATCGGGAAACTAATCTCGACCAGAACGAGGCCGGTTACGCCGGGGAAATGCGCGGCGAAGTGGAATTTCGCGCTGTCTGCTTCTCCTACAGCGAGGCCGAACCCACCCTGGAATATGTCTCGTTCAAAGTCAAACCGGGACAGACGGTGGCCATCGTCGGGCAGACCGGCTCGGGCAAGACCTCGCTGATGAAACTGGTCAACCGCACCTACGACGCCACCGGCGGCCAGGTACTCGTGGATGGAACGGACGTGCGCGACTGGAACCTGGCCGCCCTGCGCCGGCAGATTTCCATCATCGAGCAGGATATTTTCCTCTTCTCGCGCAGCATCGCCGAGAACGTTGCCTTCGGCAAACCCGGCGCGGGGTCCGAAGTGATCGAGACCGCCGCCCGCGCCGCCCAGGCCGACGAGTTCGTCCAGTCCTTCGAGAAGCGCTACCAGACCGTCATCGGCGAGCGCGGCGTCACCCTCTCCGGCGGACAGCGTCAGCGCATCGCCCTGGCGCGCGCCTTCCTGACCGACCCGCGCATCCTCGTCCTGGACGATTCGACCAGCGCCATAGACAGCGCCACCGAAGACCTGATCCAGCGCGCCATCGCCGCCGCGGCGCGCGGGCGCACGACGTTCATTATCACCCACCGCCTGTCCCAGATCCGTTGGGCCGACCTGATCATCGTCCTGCGCAAGGGACGCATCGCGGCCATCGGTAAACATGAAGAACTAATGGCTACTTCCGAGGCGTATGCGAGAATCTTTAGAGAATAGGGAGCAGGTAATTAGGTAACAAGGTATCAGGAGTCCTGATCCCTAATCACTAATTACCCAACCACTTCATATGGGCTTCTTCGACGAACTCAACCCCGAAAAATACGACCGCCAGTACAAAGACCGCGACCTGGTGAAACGCATCGCCGGCCAGTTCAAGCCTTACCGCAAGGGGATGCTGCACATCTCCCTGCTGACCGTCGTCATGTCCCTCATCGGCGCCATCCTGCCCATCGTGGCCGGGCGCGCCATTGACTTCCTCAACCTCGAAAATGAACTCCTCATCCTGCTCGCCATACCCGGCGTGGTGACTTTCGTTGGCGTCAGCGAGTGGGGGCTGAACTGGGTGCGGCGCAGCCTCACGGTCCGCGTGCTGGGCAACGTGGTGCTCGGCCTGCGGACGCGCGCCTTCCGCGCCGCCGCCGAACACGACCTGTCGTTCTACGACCAGTTCTCATCCGGGCGCATCGTCTCGCGCATCAATTCCGACACCAACGACCTGAGCAACCTGGTGGTCATCGTCACGGACGTGGCCTCCCAGGTCCTCCAGGCCGTGCTGCTGGGGGTGGTGCTGGTCAACACCGAGTGGAAACTGTCGCTGATCCTCTTCTCTTTCCTGCCGGTGGTCTTTGGCATCGCCATCGGTTTCCGCCGACTGGCGCGCGTCGTCACCAAGAAGGGCATGCAGGCTATGGCGGACGTCAACGCGGCCATCAAGGAAACCGTTTCGGGCATCGCCATCGCCAAGAACTTCCGCCAGGAGATGACCATCTTCGACGAGTTCGACACCGCCAACCGCAAATCCTACCGCTTCAACATCCAGCGCGGCTTTGTCCTGTCGCTCATCTTCCCGGTCCTGAACGCGGTGGTCGGCATCTTCACGGCCATCCTGGTCTATTTCGGCGGCCTGTCTGCCGCCGCAGCGCTCGTCTCGGCCGGGGCGTGGTACCTGTTCCTGCTCAGCCTGGACCGCTTCCTGTGGCCGGTGATGAACCTCTCCGCTTTTTGGGCGCAAATCCAGAACGGGCTCTCAGCGGCCGAGCGCGTTTTCGCCCTGATAGACGCCGAGCCGGCGGTCGTCCAATCGGACCGTCAGCCTGTGGAGGCCCTCAAGGGCGAGGTGCGCTTCGAGGGTGTCTCCTTCCACTACGGCGAAAACGAACCGGTGCTGACCGATTTCAGCCTGACCATCCAGGCCGGCGAAAACCTGGCCTTTGTGGGCCACACTGGCTCGGGCAAGACCTCCATCGCCCGGTTGATCGCCCGTTTCTATGAGTTCCAGGGCGGGCGCATCCTGGTGGGCAGCCGCGATATCCGCACCTTCGACCTCCAGTCCTATCGGCGGAGGCTGGGCATCGTCTCGCAGGTCCCGTTCCTGTTCTCCGGCACGGTGGCCGAGAACATCCGCTACGCCCAGCCAGACGTAAGCAACGCGGAAATGCTATCCCTGGCAAAGCGCATCGGCGACGGCGACTGGCTGGAGACCCTCGCCGACGGCCTCGAGACCCAGGTCGGCGAGCGCGGCGGGCGGCTCTCGATGGGCCAGCGCCAACTGGTAGCCCTGATGCGCGTCCTGGTGCAAAGACCCGCCATCTTCATCCTCGACGAGGCCACCGCCAGCATTGACCCATTCACCGAGTGGCAGATCCAACAGGCGCTGCACCTGATCCTCTCCGAAGCGACCAGCATCCTGATCGCCCACCGCCTGTCCACGGTCAAGGCCGCCGACCGGATCATCGTTCTGGAAAAGGGGAAGATCATCGAGGAAGGGGACCACGACGGCCTGCTGCTGAAGGGCGGTCATTACGCCACCCTCTACAACACCTACTTCCGTCATCAAAGCCTGGCATATGTAGAGCAGGTCAAAGAACTGGTATCAAAGTAGCAGAAACTCGATGCGAAACCAACTTCCCTCGCCTGGGCGGGGGAAGTTCTTCGGCATACGGACAGATTCGGTCTGTCGCCCTCTCCTTAGGGATTTGCTCCGCAAACATCCTGCTGGCCGAGCGCGCAATATTTCACCTCCCCGCCGACCATGGTCATCACCACGTAAATGTCGGGGAGTTGCTCCACTGGCGTCGTCAATGGATTCGCAGACAAGATAACAATGTCCGCGTATTTACCGGGCTTGAGACTGCCGATCACATCTTCCTGATGCGCGGCGTACGCTCCGTTGATGGTCAGCATTTCCAACGCTTCTTGCACTGTTACCGCCTGGGCAGCCTGCCAAGGCTCGGGCACTCTTCCAGTAAATGTAGTTCTGGTGACACCCTGATAGATGGCCTGCACGACCGTTGCCTCATAACTGGGACCGTTGAATCCGTTGCGCCAATCCGTGCAGCACCAGGGATCATCAGTGTTCCCGATGAGGAAAACACCTGCATCGATCAGATCACGCCAGCGGGCGGTATGTTGGATTTCAGTTGCAGGAATGTATTTGCCGAATGAAACGTCCTCGATCAAAGCACCGGCATTGAGGAACTGGACCGACCCAATGATACCCAGTTCAGCCATTTTACTGAGTTGAGCATCTGTCAAAGTTCCAATGTGCTCAAGGCGGAGACGCAAAGTATCGTTACTGTTTCCGTTCAACCCTGCCTCGTATCCATTTAAAACGATTTGGTTGGCCGTCGGGCTAAAGGAATGGGTGGCTACCTGCCAACCGGCCTGTGTTGCATCCAGCACCGTTTGGGTGAATTGCGCTTGTGAGAAAAAGAATTGCTCCCCCCACTCGCGGTCGAGGGTAATTTTAAGTCCTGCGATTTGCAAATAGGGACCGTATTGCTGAAGTGGTTGATAAGCCTGCCACCATTGAGTATCGTCATACTCGAAATTCATGGTCAGATACATCGAAACCCGTATCGGCAGGGCATCTGCATCGGAAAGATTAACCAGTTCGGCCAAGCGTTGATCGGTGATGAACAGTTCATGGATGCTCGTCCAGCCCTGCGAAAGGGCTTTCTCCATCATTTGCTCAGCAGAGGCTTCCCCGAAATGCCATCGGTCACCGATCCGGTGGCCGTGAGAATCGATGAAACCCGGGGTAAGGGTGAGGCCACTGAGGTCAACCAGCCTTGTGTTATCCCCATTGTATGCCATCACCTGTGCGTCGTTCCCTACCGCCAGGATTTTGTCGCCCTTAATGGCGATGGCTTGAGCGGTCGGTTGGCCTTTTTCCATAGTCAGGATTTGCCCGTTGTAATAAATGACATCGGCAACTTCTGTTTCTGGCTGCTGGGATGGAATCGCCTCGCTTTCATATCCGAGTATTTCGATTTCCCGCCATGCCACCCAGGAGGGGCTTTGGGTGGTGATAATTTTGACGAATCGAATATTCGTTGGAGGAATGATTGGTTCGAATTCCAAAATGTCGCCATCATTGGAGGACCCCCTGAACTGGTAGATTAAATCCAAAGAGCCGGGATTTACGCCGGCCCAAATTTGATGAACAATGTTACCGGCAGGATATTGCGAAACAGTCAAACGCAGACTGGTAATCGTTATAGAGGTACCCAGGTCTATTTGGATCCATTGCTCTGGCCCAGCGCCGGAATTCCATACGGTATCAGGATTTCCATCAACTGCATTGGCTGGTGGTTCCTGAGAGGTGTGAGCGGAAGCGGTGACTGGTTTGTTCAGTGCCAGGTTCGTTGCGGCAGGAATCGAGGTGGAAATGGCATCTGTCTCGTCTCCTGGTAGTTGAGCAGCAGGTGGTTCTGTTTCACCTGAGGTGCAGGAAACGAGAAGAAGGACGATCAATATCGAAATCAATTTGAGGTATTGTCTCATTTCCTATTCTCCTTCCACTTCAATCTCCCTCCATGCCACCCAGGAGGTGCTTTGAGTGGTAATAATCTTGATGAACTGAATATTCGTCGGCGGGATGATCGGGATAAATTCCAGAAGGTCGCCATCATTGGTAAATCCCCTGAATTCGTGGAGGAGCGTCAGATTGTCGGGATCCGCGCCAGCCCAGATCTGGTGGACAGTGTCACCGGCAGGATATTGCGAGACGAGAAGGCGGATGGCCTGAATCGTCGTCGGCGTGCCGAGGTCGAGTTGAATCCACTGATCGGGATCCGCGCCTGAATTCCAGACCGTGTCCGGGCTGCCGTCCACTGCATTGACGGCAGGCGCATCGGGCAGGGACGAGGATGCGGTGACGGTCACAGGCTGGAGGTCCGATAAGGCGGAAGCCGGAAGGTATTGTAACTCCTGTACCACTGGCGTGGAAGGCAGAGGAAAGGGGGTGGAATTTTCAGATGCTGCGATGGAACAGCCACTCCCCAATGCGGAAAAGAGGATACAGGCGAGAACAGAGACCAGTCTAATTTTCATGCGCATCATCTCCCGGGGAAGCAAGTAGTACCTACCCACCACAGGCCTGCATGGTTATGTCGGATAAGACAGGAGTGCGCAGAGAGGTGTCGTCGTTGTTCTGCTGAACCACAACCTGGTATTGCAGCGTGGCCTGATCGAAAGGCACCGACCCGCCCAGGAGGGAAGTCGGGTTGAGGGTGGACTGGTACAGGTCACCGCCGATCGGAGTCATCACCACGCTCAGGAATTCAGTCGTAGCACTGCTGGTCTGGAAACGGTAGAACAACATCACTACCTTGATGCCGTTTGGCGCGCTGGCGCGGACGGTGATGGTCGTTTCCAGTGTCCCGCAGTCGGCTCGGCCAAGATACACCAGATAATCGGATACTCTCTCGATGGAAACGGTACCCGCTGGTTCCGCGGTTGGAGTCGGTGTGATGCCGGCCTCCTCGGGAGCCGGAGGCTCTTCATCACCAGCAATGATTAGGTTGGTCTCGGCAAACCCGCTCCAATTGCCGTCATTATCTTGAACGCGTAATTCGAGCAGGTACTCTCCGGGTTCGCTCAGGCCGCAGTCTGTGACCAGCGTGACCAGGGAACTTTGTGTGTCCGGGCTGGGGATTGAGGCTGCTTGGGCTCCGTTTATTCCCAATTCGAACAGGGCGATGCCAGCCGGCGAGGCGCCGTGCGCCACAATCTGGCAGGGATTGGGAGGCCAGAACACAGTCCCGGGCAGCGGCGCGTCGAACCAGGCGCTCACATTTGATGTCTCCCCGACCTGGTTCCCCAGGGCCTGACTGCAGGCAGAAACCAACAGGATCATCAACAGCCAACTAGCAATAGAATGTATTTTTTTCATCGTAACACCTCCAATCCTAAGAGTGCATTTTGAAATTTGTTTTTTCCGCAGATGAACACAAATGAAAAGGATTTACAAGCACGTTTCGGAAGGGTTTATCCAAGAATCTGTGTTCATCTGTGGTGAATCATCCGCACGGCGCGACTATTAACGGTCTCTAAGGCACGAAGTAGGAAATCACCAACTGGACATTGCCAACGCCGGTGAAACACTTTCCGGAGCCATCTGTCGCGGGACTAGGCGCGGCGCGCGGCGTAAGAATAAAGCCGTGATTTTGTTCCGGGTGCGCGATCCAATTTTTTACGACAGACGTGACATCTACTTCCGGGGTAAAATCCCATGCCGATACCGAGGTGATGGGGCTGAAATACGCCGTATAACTCAGGACATTCTTGCCGTAAAAGTGATTCCCACTCACCAGCCCGGTCCAATCTTGCTTGGCTTTCCCTACCGCGTTCACGCAGAACTCAGAGAAATTGGTTGCCACGCCGGTAGAACCATATTCATTGAACACTTTCGAAAACTTCAACACAGCCTGCTGGATGACACTATCGGCTGGTAGAGGGAACGAGGTGACTTTGACCCCTCCGGAATAATCGCCTTGGCGGAAGCAATCTTCCTCCTCGTCGTCCACGATATAACTGCCGACCAGCACCTGGCCTGCCTGGTTGCCAAACCCGCTATCTTTGTTCGTGATTACATAGTAGTCTCCTCCACCGTATGTATCGCAATCTCCATCCTGAATCCACATGGCACCCGTGGTCAGCCACTGGGAGGGGGTTAGCGTGATTTGTTGGGCAGCCTCCTCCTGGCCAGGACAATAGTAGTTGATCAAGGATGGTTCCAATACAGGGTCATCAATAAAAGCCTGGACACCGTAACAGGTACCGGCCCATCCCAGCGGTACGGCAGTCACCTTCTGGTTTGGGTTATTGATGGTCTTCAAGAATTTATCCGTCTTGGTGACCGGGTCGAATTCATAGATTCGGTAACCGTCAATCTCATTGAGCCAGAGTTCATTGCCGGGCCAGTTTGTTTTTGGCTGCCATTCCCATACCAGGATGGTGTGCTGCTTGACAGGCGCGTTCATCAGGGTGTCGCAAATGAAAGGCGCCAGGAGCGGATGTCCATGAGACGTGCATTCGGCGGCATTTTCGGGCTCCCGCAGCGCAAAGGGCGGTGGAATAGTCTTGGTGGTCCCCCCGGTGAATTTTTCTTCCTGAATCGGGATTTTGGGTAACCCAACCAGTACAAAACCCTCCCCGTTGATCATCACCTCATTGGGCGGTTGAAGCGCATCGAATTGAGTTTGTCCCTGCCCCAGATATTTGAGCGTACCTCCCAGCCAACCCCAGCATTGCGTCTGCAGGAGGACCTGCTGAGAGGAAACTACATCGAAGAATTGGTTATAGGTATTCCCATTGCCTGTGATGAATTCGAATGGATTGCCGGGAAACTTCTCCCAGATCCCGTCCCCGGTGGAGAAATAGCAATAGGACTTGTCCACAGGCTCAGTGGATTGAAACTGCCAAGTAATAATAGCAACCGGGTAACCTCCTTCAGGAGGTTGAGTTTCTCCGGACCCGTCACCTGCTCCCCCGTCCCCGACCGGTACCTGCACCGGCTGCCCATCTGTCAGGGGTTGATCGGAGTCCAGATGAGGGTTGGCATTGGCCATCTCAATCGGCGACACGCCAAAGCCCGCGCCGATCTGCGTCAACGTCTGCCCCTCCTCAGCCTGGACTTGCATCTGTCCGTCCCCTGCCAGCACATTGACGCTGACCTCCTGGGAATTCCCGATCTGGCCGGCCTCCGAGATGGCGCGGGTATAAAGTGTATGGATACCCACCGGCCAGGCCTGCCATGTCCAGGCAGCGTTCCCGGACAAGTCGTTGACCTCACCCATTGACTGCCCATCCACGAACAATTCCAGGCTGACGATGGTCTCGGGCGCGACCGCCTGGGC
>JBFMCM010000109.1:0-2325 GCA_040754355.1 Chloroflexota bacterium
TGAAAAAAAAGGAATGACCGATGGAAAAACCGTTACCTTTGCGAGGCATTTCCAACAGAATGGTAGATACCGCGCGCTTGATGCAGAATGTCTATTTCTCCGGACCGGAAACCGGCATCCCGGTCATTTTCCTGCACGGCAACTTCTCTGCGGCTCTCTACGGGGAAGAAACCATGCTAGCCTTGCCCGCCGGTTATCGCGGCATCGCCCCCGACCTGCGCGGCTACGGCTGGACGGAAGACAAACCCGTCGACTCGACCCGCGGCCTGCGCGACCTGAGCGACGATGTGGCCGCCTTGCTGGATACCCTCAAGATCAAGAAAGCGCACCTTGTGGGCTGGTCCATGGGCGCGGGCGTGCTCTACCGCTTCATCACCGATTATCCTGGCCGGACACACTCCCTCACCCTCATCTGCCCCGTTTCCCCATACGGTTTCGGCGGCACGAAAGGCGCGGACGGGAAGCCCTGCTATGACGATTTCGCCGGTTCCGGCGGCGGGGTGGTCAATCCGACCTTCATCAAGTTCATCCAGGAAGGCGACCGCAGCGAGGCGGATCCCAATTCGCCCCGCAACGTGATCAACTCGTTCTACTTCAAGCCGCCCTTCCGCGCCGCGCGTGAGGAGGATTTCCTCACTGCCGCGCTGGCGCAAAAGACCGGCAGCGACGCCTATCCGGGTGACTTCGTCCCCTCCACCAACTGGCCGAACGTGGCCCCTGGCACGAAGGGCATCGTCAACTGCTGGTCGCCGAAATACCTGGCCAACGACGTGGCCGAATTGCTGGCCATCTCCCCCAAACCACCCATCCTGTGGGTGCGCGGCGACTCGGACAGCATCGTCTCGGATAACTCGATGTTCGATTTCGGCGCGCTCGGAAAACTGGGCTTGGTCCCCGGCTGGCCGGGCGAGGAGGTCTACCCGCCCCAACCGATGGTCACGCAGACCCGCAGCGTGTTCGAGAAATACGCTGCCTCCGGCGGCAGTTTCGAGGAGCATGTCGTCAAGGATGCCGCTCACGCGCCGCACATCGAGAAGGCCCAGGAATTCAACGCAATCTTCCATGCTTTCTTGAAGAAGGCATAAGACTTTGAAGTCTGGAATCTGTATAAGCCACAGATGAACACAGATAAACGCAGATAGGTTTGATAAACGTTTCGGAATCTCTCATTTTCAGGCAGTTCACGTGGATTGAAGGGAAACGTTCATCCTCTTATCCGTATTCATCCACGTTTATCTGTGGCTGAGTGGAGTTACCGACCGATCTCAACCTTAAAGGAGTGAAAGCATGACAAAACGCAAACTTGGCCGTGGGGTTGCCTTGGTCGGGGCAGGGATGTCGAAATTCGGCGCCTTCCCCGGAAAATCCAGCCGCGACCTGTTCGTAGACGCCTTCCAGGAAATGCTCGGCTCGGTGGATAAAGGCTTCGACGCCAAAGACATCGAAGCGCTATTCATTGGCAACTTCAGCAGCGACCTGTTCGAAAACCAGGGCCATACCGCCCCCATCATGGCCGACTGGGTCGGCCTGACCCCCCGTCCAGCCACACGCGTCGAAGACGCTTGCGCCAGCGGCGGGGCGGCTCTGCGTCAGGGATTGATCGGCATCGCCTCCGGATTGTACGACATCGTCCTGGTGGGTGGGATCGAGAAGATGACCGACCTGCCGATCGAGCGCGTGACCGACACCCTGGCCACCGCCGCAGATGCCCTGTACGAGGTCCCGGCCGGGTTCACCTTCCCCGGTCTGTACGCCTCGATGGCCACCGCCTACATGCATCAGTGCGGGGTCAATCCTGATGTCTTCCTGAAGGTTGGTTACAAGAACCACGAGAACGGTTCACTGAACGAAAAAGCCCAGTTCGGCCAGCGCATCGCCGCCATCATGGAAGCCCGCAAGGCCAGCGCGGTCAAGAAGGGACTGCCTGTCCCAACCTGGATAGATGAAATGGCCTTCCTGAAAGACGACCGCGCCAACCCAATCATTGCCTGGCCGATGCGACTCTATGATTGCTCGCCCGTCTCCGACGGCGCAGCCGCCGTCCTGCTCGTCAGCGAAGAAATTGCCAAACGCTTCACCGATAAACCGCTGCACGTCGTCGGCTCCGGCCAGGCCAGCGACGGCGCCACCCACAGCCGCCCGACCATGACCTCCCTGCCTTCGGCGAAACACGCCGCCAGCGCAGCCTACGAGATGGCTGGCGTACAACCCGCCGATATCAAGGTCGTGGAAGTCCACGACTGCTTCACCGTGGCTGAGATCATTGCCAGCGAAGACCTGGGCTTTTTCGAACCCGGCGAAGGCTGGAAAGCTGCCGAGGAAGGC
>JBFMCM010000110.1:0-3189 GCA_040754355.1 Chloroflexota bacterium
CCAACCACGCGGCGAAGTTTCCGGGCTTGTACAGGTCGTCGCAACCGGGACTCCGCTCGATGTCCAGAACGATTTGGACCTGCCATCCTACGAACAGCAGTTCATTGCTCCCGATGTGGTCCAAATCATCATCAGCATGGCGCCTTACGTCCCGGCCGGGATGCCGATGGCCTACGACCCAAAGTACGGCATCGGCTGGCAGGACCCGCGCGGCTGGTCAGTCTACTTCGGGCAGAGCACGCAGGACATGCCGATGAAGATCACCATCTACCAGGCGCTGGTCGAGCGGCTCGTCAGCCAGGGCATCCAGCCCTCGGTCATCAGCATGGAATACCTGGATGCGCCATTCTACAAGTAGTTGCCTATGGATGAGATCATTGTAGGAATTGACGTCGGCACCACCAAAGTCTGCACCCTGGTCGGGCGGCTGGAAGAAGAAACCATCCGCATCCTGGGCGTGGGCATCGAGCCGTCGGAGGGCATCAAGAAAGGCGTGATCGTGGACCTTTCGGCGGCTTCCGAGGCCATCAGCCGCTCGGTGCGCAAGGCCGAGCAGACTTCGGGTGTGGAGATCACTGGGGCGCTGGTCAGCCTGGCCGGGGCGCACGTCTCGTCCATCAACAGCCGCGGCGTGGCCGGAGTCTCCGGGGAGGCCATTGACGACATCGACGTGGAACGCGCCATGGACGCCGCCCGGGCAGTGGCCATCCCCCACAACCGGGAGATCATCCACATCGTGCCGCGCGGCTTCACCGTGGACGGGCAGGACGGCATCAGCACCCCGATCGGGATGCACGGCTACCGCCTGGAAGTGGAGACGCACATCATCACGGCGGCCGAGGCCACGGCTCAGAACCTGCGCGAGTGCGTCGGCGCGGCGGGTGTGGAGGTGCTGCACTTTATCCTGAACCCGCTGGCCTCCGGCGAGGTGGTGCTGACGGACACCGAACGCAACATGGGCGTGGCCGTCTGCGACATCGGCGGCGGGACCACCGACCTGGCCATCTACGTGGACGGACATGTCTGGCACACGATGGTGCTGGCAGTCGGCGGCAACCACATCACGAATGACATCGCCACCGGCCTGCGCCTGCCACTGAACCAGGCCGAGGAGATCAAGAAGAAACACGGCTACGCCCTCAAGTCGGGCGTGGGCGCGGAGGAGTATTTCACGGTCAAAGCCTTTGGAGAAGACCAGCCGGTGGAGTTCAACCGGCAGGACCTGGCGCACATCATCGAGGCCAGGGTCGAGGAAATATTCCTGCTGACGTTGCAGGAAATCAAACGTTCGGGCTACGACGGCCTGCTCCCGGCCGGCATGGTGCTCACCGGCGGGACGAGTTCCCTGCCCGGCATCCGCAACCTGGCCTCGCAGGCGCTCGGGCTCCCGGTCCGCACTGCCCAGCCGGAGAATCTGACCGGCCTGGTGGACCAGTTGAAGAACCCGGCCTATTCGACCAGCGTCGGCCTGCTTCATTGGGCCGCCGCCCTGACGGACGATGACCTGAGACCGAGGAGCGGCCACGAACGGCGCGGACGCGGCGAAGCCAAGGTCAACCTGGAACCTGTGAAAGACTGGTTCAAGCGGCTCCTGCCGTGAAAAGCCAGAGTTGGTTATCTCGAGTAAGTTACCGTTGAAGAAGAGTGCGCTTCTATCGCAGAATCAAGGAGGATCACTATGGACGCAAGGAAGAATCAAGTAGAAACGTTTGCCCGCATCAAGGTCGTCGGTGTGGGCGGCGGCGGCGTGAACGCCGTCAACCGGATGATCGAGGAAGGCATCCAGGGCGTGGAATTTATCGGCATCAACACCGACGCCCAGGCCTTGATGCTTTCCAAAGCCGCCACCCGGGTGCGCATCGGTGAAAAACTGACGCGTGGCCTGGGCTCGGGCGGTAATCCGGAGACCGGGCGCAAGGCCGCCGAGGAATCGGCCGAGGACCTGTACAACGTGCTGAAAGGCGCCGACATGGTCTTCATCACCGCCGGCCTGGGCGGCGGCACCGGCACGGGTGCAGCCCCCATCGTGGCGCAGATCGCCCGCGAGGTCGGCGCGCTGTCCATCGGCGTGGTGACGCGTCCCTTCACCTTCGAGGGCAACAAGCGTATGCAGTCCGCTGAGGGCGGCATGACCAAGTTGAAGGAACAGGTGGATACGCTGATCGTCATCCCCAACGACCGTCTGCTCCAGATCATGGACAAGCGCGCCAGTTTGAACGAGGCCTTCATGGTGGCCGATGACGTCTTGCGCCAGGGCATCCAGGGCATCTCCGAGTTGATCACCGTCCCCGGATTGATCAACTTGGACTTCGCCGATGTGAAGACCATCATGTCCGAGGGCGGCGCTGCCCTGATGGCGGTCGGCAAGGCTGCCGGCGAGGACCGCGCCCGCCTGGCCGCCGAGCAGGCCATCTCCAGCCAGTTGCTGGACATCACCATTGACGGGGCGCGCGGCGTCCTGTTCAACGTGACCGGCGGCCCGTCGCTGACACTCTTCGAGGTCAACCAAGCGGCGGCCTTAATCCGCGAAACGGCCCACCCGGACGTGAACATGATCTTCGGCGCGGTGATTGACCCCGACATGGGCGAGGACATCCGCATCACGGTCATCGCCACCGGCTTCGAGCGCACCGGTATGCCGCGGCGCGTGACGCAGGTGCGCCCGGCCATCCAGCAGCGCCTCAACGAGCGCCCGCTGGAACCGGTCAGCGTGGAGGCGCAGAACGCCCCTGCCCAGAACGCTGAGTTCAAGCCAACCACGTTCAATACCGAAGATTTGGATATCCCTACCTTCCTGCGGAATCGCAAATAAGAAGCGCTGGTTATTGGTAGAAAGGACCTCCCGCGGGCCTTGAGCCCGCGGGAGGTTTTATGTAGGCGCGGTAGGGGGCTTTCATGAAATGCCCCTACCGCTCCTCAACCAGGATTTTCCTCATCCTCCTCCCAGTGCTCAACGTTTGCTTCGATGTAAAGATGAATGCGTTGGTGTTCCTCGTTGTTCCGAATAATGCGTTCATAATAGTTTCTTTGCCAGAGGGTGGTTTTGTTCCATTCGCTCTGGATGCGGCGCGTGACGGACATTTTGTAGGCCCCAATGATTGCCCCGCTGGAGCCGCGTTTCGGTCCATTTGCCGTCGAGGCGGCCGTTTTGGCAGGGGCGACCTTTGGGGTAGGGGGGACCCAATGGGG
>JBFMCM010000111.1:0-4338 GCA_040754355.1 Chloroflexota bacterium
ATACGTCCCGGAATTTGCCGAAACGGTAGGCTGATCCCGCCATTTACCCGATTGAATTTTTCCTGAAACCTTGTACAATGGATTCAACCAATAAAGGAGAGAAACCATGAAAAGACTGATTCCGTTGTTCTTGATTCTCATGATTTCCCTGGCTGCCTGCCTGGGAGAGGGAGGACTGTCCACTGAGCAGGCCACCCAGCCGCCGGTCCAGGACGGACAGGGCGGAGACCAAGGCGGGGATGAGCAGGGCCCGCCGGCGGATAATGCCCTCCCGCCCGACCCGCAGGAGGTCGCTTTCCAGGCCTCCGACGGACGGTCGCTTACCGGCTATTACTACCCGGCCGCCGTCAACCCGGCTCCCGTGGTGGTCTTCATGCACTGGATGGGAGGCGATAAGAGCGATTGGTACGAACTCGCCCCCTGGCTGCAAAACCGCGGCCTGGATAACCCCTTCCCCAACCCAAGCACAGAACCCTGGTGGGACCCGACCTGGTTCCCGGAGGTGCCGGCAGGCGTGTCATACGGAGTGTTCATCTTCTCCTTCCGCGGCTGCGAGCCTTACACGACCGGCTGCGCCAGTGCCGAGGGATCGTCCGAAACATGGCTGCTCGACGCCCAGGCTGCCATGCAGACTGCCGCCGGATTGGAAGGCGTTGACCCAACCAAGGTCGTCGCCATCGGCTCCAGCATCGGCGCGGACGGCGCGCCCGACGCCTGCGCCTGGCTGAACGAACAGACGCCCGGCTCCTGCCAGGGCGCCCTCTCGCTCTCCCCCGGCGGTTACCTCGACATCCCCTATCCCCAGGCCGTCCAGGACCTGGGTGAGGACCAGCCGCCCGTCGCGGCTTGGTGCCTGGCCGATGAGAGTGAGTTTGGCATTTGCGAAGCCGCAGAGATGGTCGGCAATCCAGCCTATCAGGATTTCATGATCCCCGGAGGAGGTCATGGGAACTTCCTGCTGCGCCCCGACCTCGATCCCCTGCCCATGCAAATCATCCTCGACTTCCTGGCCGAAACCGTCGGCCCGTAAATTAGAACCTCCCGCGGGCCTGTCCTGAGCGAAGCGAAGGATCTTCCCGCGGGAGGTTTTTTTAAAAAATGAGACCATTCCCACGCCCCTTGCTGTTCCTCGTTACCCTGACATTCTTCCTGGCTGGCTGCTTTCCCGGCCCGACGCTCTCCCCGTCCGCGCCTGATCCCGACATCCAAGCCTCGCCTACCCTGCCGGCTTTTACTCAAACCCCCACTCCGACTGAGGCGCCCACCACCACCCCCGAACCGCTCGAGGTGCGTTTTGCCGTCATAGGCGACTACGGTTCAGGCAGCGCAGCCGAAGCGGATGTGGCTGCCCTGGTCCACAGTTGGCAGCCGGACATCATCATCACCGTTGGCGATAACAACTACCCGGTCGGCGCGGCCGAGGTGATTGACGAGCATATCGGTCAGTTCTACCACGATTACATCTACCCCTACATCGGCACCTACGGCCCCGGCGCGGATGAAAACCGCTTCTTCCCGACTCTTGGGAATCACGACTGGTACACCAACGATGCCCAGCCGTACTTCGACTACTTCGTCCTGCCCGGCAATGAACGCTACTACGATTTCACCTGGGGGCCGGTGCACTTTTTCGCCCTCGACAGTGACGAGAATGAACCGGACGGGGTAGGCAGGACCTCGGTCCAGGGCGCCTGGCTGGAGGAACGGCTGGCTGCCTCCGACAGCCCCTGGCAAGTAGTTTACTTTCACTACCCGCCATACTCATCCGCCTATCACGGCTCGATAGACTGGATGCGCTGGCCCTTCGCCGCCTGGGGCGCGGACGCGGTGCTCTCCGGCCACGATCACTCTTACGAGCGCCTGCTCGTGGACGGCATCCCCTATTTCATCAATGGATTAGGAGGGGGCGGCATTTACAACTTCAACGACCCCCTGCCCGAAACGCAGTTCCGCTACAATGCGGATAACGGCGCCATGCTGGTCACTGCCAGTGAAACGGAAATCCTGTTCGAGTTCTACAGCCGGACGGGGAACTCGGTTGATTCGTATCGGGTGGAAAAGCCTTAAGGCGTGGATGCCGAATCGCTTTGATATGTCATTCTGAGCCCCGCAGGGGCGAAGAATCCCGCATGATTTGCGCCTCATTGGCGCAAATCAAGCGGAGACCCTTCGCTTCCGTTCAGGGTGACGAATTCCGAAAAAAGTTAAACCAGTTCATTGAAAACCGGCCATCTGGCCGGTCTTCTTATTTCCACACAGGGAACGGATGGAGATTGCAGAGCCTCATTGCCCCATGAAGGGGGCCAATATTCCCACCAGGGTGCCGAGCAGGCCGCCAAGGATGCCCAGGATCGTCCCGCCGAAGCCGATGCAGGTCGGCACCAGGATGATCAGCAGGAAAACGATCAGCCAGACTTTGGCCTGGGAGGTCAATTTCTTGGTTTTGACCTCCTGGAGGATTTCTGCCGGGGCGCGCACCTGGCTGTTGCAGAAAGAACAGGTGACAGTTTCCTGCTCCCCGGCGTATTCGATCGGCGCGCCGCAGTTTGGGCAGTTGAATTTTTGGGTCATGGCATCTGGTTCCTAACCTGTAAGGGATAGGCCGATTATAACCGCTTGCACGATGGCCTGCGTCCCTGCTTCTCCAGGAACGGCGTTTCCCAGGCGAACCTCAGGCTTTGCGGCAGACCAATACACCTTTGCCGATGGGAACGATCAGCGCGTCCACGCGTTCATCCGCCAGCGCACGATCCAACATCGTCTGCAATGCTTCCCGATGGTTGATGGCATTATCGGCGACCAGAAGGCCGCCCTTGACCAATTTGGGGACGACCGCTTCGTAGCACTCGCCATAGACTTCCTTTTCGGCGTCCAGGAAGCAGAAGGCAATGGTATCGTAGTTCGAGAGATGATCGCGGGCGTCGCCTTCTACCAAGTGTACGATACTCTCCACTTGCGCTGCCCGGAAGGTTTCGCGTGCCAGGTTGGCCTTTTCCGGTAACACTTCGAAAGTCGTGATAGACCGCCCCAGCCTTTCACAGGCCAGGGCCAGCCACAACGTCGAGTAGCCGCCGCTGGTGCCAATCTCGAGGACCTCGCCATACAGCGCACTGGCGGCCAGCAAGGCCAGGAATTTGCCGGTTTCGGGCGGCACCTGCCGCAGCCGCTGGGAGCGGGGTGTGCCGTCCTCGCGGTCTTTGGCGTCTATTTCCTCTAGGTATTGCATGCGAGCCCGGATGGGTGCGCGGATGGTATGGAACACGTTGGTTTTATCTCCAAAATTTAGGATAGGGATTGAGTATACCAATCAATTGTTTACACCGGCCAAGTCATTGACCAGGACGATCCGGTAGCGCGCCTTGTTCTCTTTTACTCTCTGCAATGCCTCCCTGACCTGCGACATGGGCATCAATTCGACCTTCGGTGTGATGCTGTGCTCCTGCGCGAACGAGAGCATCTCCCGCATCATTGTGGGATTTCCGATGAGAGAGCCGGTGATCGAAAGTTCGTGCGCCACGAGGTCGGTCGAGTTCATCTTTATATCCGGGAAACCGACCAGGACCAACCTGCCCCTCTTCTTCACGGTCATGAGCAGCGCTTCCCAATTGATCCCTTCGTTTGCCGTACAGACCAGCAGATCGTGGCCGTAATCGGCCTCCCGCATGCTGGCCCTGTCGTTGGAGTCAATGAAACGGTCCGCGCCGAAGCCGAGCGCCTGTTCCTTCTTTGCAGGCGAGGAGGAGATCGCCGTGACCTCGCAGTCGAAGGCGTGGGCAAATTGGATGGCCAGGTGACCCAGACCTCCCACTCCGGCGATGGCGACTTTTAGTTTGGGACTCATCACATAAGTCCGCAGTGCCGAATAGACGGTGACCCCGGCGCACATAAGCACCGCGGCAGCCTCGGACGGCATGGTTGGCGGGAGTGGGTGGACGAATCGGTAATCTGCAATGACAGAAGACGAGAATCCCCCGTAAGGAACCATCACGGTCGTTTTTTCGATCTCCATGCAGAGTTGGGTCTCTCCCTGTAGACACCACTCGCATTTGCCGCACGAACGTCCCTGCCAGCCGATGCCGACCCGATCCCCTTCTTTCAGCCCAACGACCGCCGGACCTGCTTCGGTCACATTCCCAACAATTTCGTGGCCGGGCACGAAGGGGAAGGTGGTGATCCCGTAGTAATCGTCTATGGCATGGATGTCAGTGTGACAGACCCCGCAGTGCGTGACCGAGACCCGCACGTCATGTTCCCCCAGTTTGGCTGGCTTGTAACTAAATGTCTCGAGCGGCTGCCCCACCGCTCTGGATGCATATCCCTGGATGGTTGAAGGAGACA
>JBFMCM010000112.1:0-20945 GCA_040754355.1 Chloroflexota bacterium
TCCGCGTTTTGCCGGAGAGCAGGTCGGCGGGGATGTCGTCCAGGTAGCGCGAGGGGAGGGTCTCTTCGCCATAGCCGCGTCCGCCGCGGCGCAGGGCGCGGAGAAGGTACAGGCGGTCCTTGGCGCGGGTGATGCCCACGTAGAACAGCCGCCGCTCCTCTTCCATCGCCTCGGGGTCGTCGAACGAACGGCTGTGCGGCAGGATGCCGTCGTCCAAGCCGACGATGAAGACGGTGCCGAACTCGAGGCCTTTGGCGGCGTGCAGGGTCAGCAGGGTGGGGGCGTTCTTGCCCTCGGTGAGGGAGTCCTGGTCGGAGATGAGCGCCACGTCTTGCAGGAATTCGTCCATCGTGCGGGTGGAGTATTCGAGCGTCAGGCGGCGCAATTCCTGGACGTTCTCCCAGCGTTCGGCGCCTTCCTCAGTGTCGTCGTCAATGTATTCTTTGTAATTGATGTCCGCGACGATGCGGTCGAACAGTTCGCTGACCGTGGCACGGCTTGCCTCGGCCCGCCAGTTGGCCAGACGCGCGCCGAAGTCCGAGAGCGGCAGCGCGGCGCGACCGGTGAACTGTGGCCACAGCGGGGAGGCGTCGGCGCGGGCGAGGTCCATGACAGCCGCGCCCGGACTCAGGTCCGCGCCCCGGGCGGCGGTGTGCAGGGCCAGGATGGTCTTGTCGCCGATGCCGCGCGGCGGGACGTTGATGACCCGGTCGAGGGAGATTTCGTCCGCCGGGTTGTGTACCAGCCTCAGGTAGGCGATGAGGTCCTTCACTTCGCGCCGCCCGTAGAAGCGCTGCGCCCCGACCAGGCGGTAGGGCAGACGGGCTTGCAGGAAGGCTTCTTCCAACAGGCGGGACTGGGCGTTGGTGCGGTACATCACGGCGCATTCGCCGGGTTCGCAGGCGCGGGACGAGACTAGGCTGGCGATGGTATCTACCACGAAGGAGGCTTCGCCGTAGTCATCGAGCGCTTCATAAAAGAATAGTTTTTCGCCCGTGCCGCGCTCGGTGAACAGGTTTTTGCGGCGGCGGTGCGGGTTGCGGTCAATCACCGCCATGGCCGCGTCGAGGATGGTTTGCCGTGAGCGATAGTTCTGCTCCAGCAGGATGACCTGCGCCTCGGGATAGTCCTGCTGAAATCGCATCACGTTTCTATAATCTGCGCCCCGCCACCTGTACACACTCTGGTCCTCGTCCCCGACGCAGAAGATGTTGCCATGCACCGAAGCCAGGTGTTTAAGCAGCGTGAACTGGGCGAAGTTGGTGTCCTGGAACTCGTCCACCAGCACATGGACGAAGCGCCGGGCGTACTTCTCGCGCACGGCGGGAAATTCCGACAGGAGATGCGCCGTCCAGAGCAGGAGATCATCGAAGTCCACGCCGTTGGATTGTTTCAATAATTCCTGGTAGCGTTTGTAGACGCGCTTGACCACCTCGTCGCGGTAGGTCTGGACGGGGTAAT
The DNA here is from genome assembly GCA_040754355.1 of Chloroflexota bacterium. Classification (GTDB taxonomy): domain Bacteria; phylum Chloroflexota; class Anaerolineae; order Anaerolineales; family Villigracilaceae; genus UBA877. The sequence continues at coordinate 1,462 of JBFMCM010000112.1, forward strand.
CGTCCGGGAAGATGAGTTCGTTCTTGGCGCGTGAGATGGCGGCATGGACGGATGTGGGGCGGTAGGATTTCTCGTCCAGGTTCAGGTCGCGGATGGCGGTCTTGACGACCCGCGTCTGGTCGTCGTCGTCGAAGATGACGAAGTTGGAATCGAAGGGCAGGTTTTCGGCTTCGCGGCGCAGCAGGCGGGCGCAGGTGGCGTGGAAGGTGCCCAGCCAGAGTCCATCCGCCGGTAGGGGCAGACCTTGTGTCTGCCCGCCAAGCAATTCGTGGACGCGGCTCCCCATCTCACGCGCCGCCTTGTTGGTGAAGGTGACCGCCAGCATCTGCCAGGGACGTACGCCCTGGCTGGCGATCAACCAGGCCAGGCGCTGGGTCAGGACGCGCGTCTTCCCGGAGCCGGGTCCGGCCAGCACGAGGACGGGTCCCGCGCCGGCCGTCACCGCCTGGCGCTGTTGGGGGTTGAGTTTGGTGAGGAAATCCATAAAGGGAGGTGGGGCAAGTCTATAGACTTGCCTTACAGGTTAGAAGTGCAGTTCGGACAGCGCGTCGCTTTGATGGATATGGTGGAAAAGCAGTGCGGGCATTCTTTGGTAGTTGGAGAGGCCGGCGCCGGGGCGGGTTTCGTTGCCAGTCGGTTGATGCTTTTCACCATCAAGAAGATGACCAGTGCGATGATGAGAAAGTCAATGATGTTGTTGATGAAGAGACCATAAGCAACGGTTGCGCTGCCGAGCGTGAACGACAGGCTGCTGAAATCAATCCCGCCGATCAGCAGGCCAATGAGAGGCATGAGAATATCGTTGACCAGCGAGGCGACGATCTTGCCAAACGCGCCGCCGATGATGACGCCCACCGCCAGGTCCATGACGTTGCCGCGCATGATGAAGGCTTTGAATTCTTTCCACATTTCCTGCTCCTTTGATGATGAGTGTGGGCAGATTGTACCGTCTGGGAGGAGGCCTGTCAACGCGCTTGCTTCCAGCAGGAAGCCAACCTGGATAAATGGCGTATAATCTGCCCCAACAACCCTTCCCCGGGAGGTCCCCTGTGAGCAAATCCCGCCCCCTGTCCACCATCCCAAGCCTGGTCATCGCCCTGGTATTCGTCCTGGCGGCCTGTAGTCCGGCCGCGACGACTGCCACGCCTACCTCTGAACCTGCCACGCCCGAGCCGACCAGCCCCCCGCCAACTGCCCTCACCGTCTGCGTGGGGCAGGAACCGGTCAGCCTGTATCCGATAAGCAACCCATCCTCGTCGGCGCGCGCCGTGCTGGCCTCCCTCTACGACGGCCCGATTGACACCAATTCTTATGAATACAGCCCAGTCATCCTGGAAAGCCTCCCCAGCCAGGAGAACGGCGACGCCCAGTTGTTCCAGACCTCCGTCTACGTGGGCGACGAGGTGGTGGACGCGGACGGAACGCCCGTCACCCTGTCGGCGGGCATCCGCATCCGACCGGCGGGCTGCCGCAGCGGCGATTGCGCCATCGCATACGACGGCAGGAGCGAGGTCCAGATGGACCAGATGGCGGTGACTTTCCGCCTGCTGCCCGGTCTGAAGTGGTCGGATGGCGAACCGTTGACCGCGGCGGATTCTGTCTATTCTTATGAAGTTGCCGCGGCTCTCGGGACCTCGTACCTGGCCGCCGGCACCCAATCCTACGAGGCCGCTGACGAGGCAACCGTCCAATGGTGGGGCCGCCCCGGTTTCATAGACCCAACCTACGTTACCAACTTCTTCTTCCCTCTCCCGGAGCACCTGTGGAGCAGCCTCCCGGCTGACCAGTTGGCCGATTCCGAGGCCGCCTCGCTGAACCCGGCCGGCTGGGGCGCGTACGTGATCGAAGAGTGGGAGGCGGGGGAGTACATCCGGCTTGTAAAAAACCCGTATTATTTCCGCGCCGACGAAGGCCTGCCGAAAATAGACGTACTCACCTTCCGCTTCACCCCCGACCCGGAAACGGCGGTTGCCGCCCTGCTGGCGGGCGAGTGCGATGTGCTCGACCCCAGCGTGCCGCTGGATGGACAGGTAGCCATGCTCCAGTCGCTGGAGGAGCAGGGACAGTTGGATGCGCAGTTCGTTGAATCACCTTTGGTGGAGCAATTGGCCTTCGGCATCCAACCGGCAGATTATGATAATGGAAACAATCCCCAGTACGACCGCCCGGATTATTTCGGCGATGTGCGCGTGCGCCAGGCGGTGGCGCTGTGTATTGACCGACAGACGATTGTCAATACTGTCCTGTACGGCTTATCCAGTGTGCCAGACTCGTATGTTCCGGCCGGGCACCCACTTTATGATTCCACCGTGCAAACGTATTCCTTCGATGTGAACGCTGCCAATGCCCTGCTCGAAGAGGCCGGCTGGCGGGATGTGAGCGAGGACCCCTCGGCCCCGCGCCAAGCCTGGGGCATTCCCAAGATTGCCAACGGCACGCCCTTCGAAGTGACCTACGTGACCACCGGCGCGGCCCAGCGGATGCAGGTCAGCGCGCTCATCGCCGAGTCGCTGGCGCAGTGCGGCATCCAGGTCAATGTGGAAAATCTCGACCAGGCCGACCTGTACGCTTCCGGCCCGGACGGCCCGCTCTTTGGGCGTTCCTTCGAACTGGCCGAGTTTGCCATGGGCAGTGTCGGGATCGAGCCGCCCTGTGAGTGGTACACCGGCTCCGAGGTCCCGGACGAGGCGAACCACTGGGTGGGCACGAACGTGAGCGGTTACAGCAGCCCGGATTTCGATGCGGCCTGCTCCGCGGCGCGCCAGTCCCTGCCGGATGAAACAGCCTACCTGGAGGCCTACGCCCAGGCGCAGTCCATCTTCGCGCAAGACCTGCCGGCGCTCCCGCTCTACTGGCGTATCAAGGTCGCCGCGGCGCGCACGGACGTGTGCGGTTTCTCCCTGGACTCGACCGCCTCGAGCGGGATGTGGAACATCGAATCCCTGAATATTGGGAAGAATTGTGCGCCGTAAAAAAGACTCAACTGTCGAAAGAGTGTGTCATTGCGAGCGAGCGTTCTCCAGCGAGCGAAGCAATCCCCTCGACAGCGAGGAGATTGCTTCGTCGGGCAAAGACCGCCCTCCTCGCAACAACACGACATCACTCTTTTTGAACATAAGCCAAAAAACCCCTCTGGAGTATTACGTCAAGCAACCCAAACGCAGAATAGGGACACTTGACTTTTTGTTTATCTTGTGTTAATCTTCTTTCAGCCTCTCCGGGTATTTTTCCCGGCAGCGGCAATTTTAAGCAAAGGAGGTGATTCTCGGGAGAAGCCTTACTTTGTTCGTCTATTGTCTTTTGCCAATTCCAACTGATATAACTTGAGGAGAAAGAAAATGTCACATAAACGTTTGATGTTGGCAGTAGGCGTGCTGGTCGTTGCCAGTTTGATCTTGTCCGCCTGCCAGCCGACCACCGTCGTAACACCTGAGACGATCATTACAACTGTCGAAGTTCAGGCCGAACCGTGGACTACGCCGCATCCGATCCTCGGTGACGTGCGCGTGCGCCAGGCAATGGCCTACTGCACGAACAAACTCGAGCTGATCCAGTCAGTCTACCCGCTCATCCCCGCGGATCAGCAGGAAGGGCTCGTCCTGAACACGATGATGCGCTCGGGCCACTGGGCCTACGCCGGCGATGAGAACATCACCATCTACGATTTCGATCCCGTTGCAGGCGCGGCTTTGCTGGAAGAGGCCGGATGGGCTCTGGCGGACGATGGTTACCGTTACAACGAAGCAGGCGAGATCCTAAGTCTTAAATTCACCACGACTAGCGCCGCTTTTCGCCAGACCTGGGCCGCGGTTTGGGAACAGCAAATGGCAGCCTGCGGTATGGAGATCATCCGCCTGCATGTGCCTGCGTCCTGGTGGTTTGGTGATACTACTGGCCTGGCTCGCCGCGACTTCGAATTGGGCGCCTATGCATGGGTCGGTCAGGTTGACCCGGGTGGCGTAACGCTCTATGCCTGCGATCAGATTCCTTCCCCGGCCAATGGTTGGGAAGGGCAGAACTATCCTGGTTGGTGCAATGAGGCTGCCAGCGCCGCCATCAAGAATGCCAACAACACCCTGATCCAGCAGGAGCGCATTGACAACTACAAGATTCTGCAGCAGGAATACACCACCGACGTACCCACCCTCCCGCTCTTCAACCGCTCCGAGACCTTCGCGGCTGCGGCTGCTCTGACGGGCTTCGAGCCGCTGCCTGGACAGGAATACTACCTGTACGATGTCGGCAAGTGGGAAATTCCTGGTCAGGACACCATCGTGCTCGGCTTCACGCAGGAGCCTGCCTCACTGTTCACTCTGGTGGAGGATGCCTTCGTCGCCAACCTGGCTGTCTACATGGTCCTGCCTGGTTCAATTACGACCAAGAATTATGACTTCCAGGCCGTTTACATTAAGGACTTCCCCACAATTGAGAATGGTGGTTCTCTCCTGAACGAGGTCGAAGTGAATGCTGGCGATACAGTCGTTGACGCCAATGGCGATGTGGTCGTGCTGGAAGCCGGCATGATGGTAAGGAACTTTGCCGGCGAAGTGGTTGAGTTTACGGGCACGGCCGTCACGATGCCGCAGATCGTATCGACCTTCGAATATATTGACGGCATCACCTGGGAAGATGGTGAACCGCTCAAAGGCGCTGACTTCGCGCTTTCACAAAAGATTGCCTGCGATCCGGAGTCCGGTGCCACCTCGTTCTACGTTTGCGACCGCACTGCCAGCGTTGAGTTCTTTGATGTCGGCTATACCCATACCTGGGTGACTGGCTATACTGATCCGCTGTACTTCACTCCGATTTGGGGTACCTATCCTTCCCATCGCGTCCTCTCTGACGGCCGCGTTCTAGCAGATGTCCCGGCCAGTGAATGGGCGACCCTGCCTGAGATTGCTGAAGATCCAATGGGATGGGGACCTTATCAACTTGTCGAGTGGGTCAAGGGCGAGAAGTTAGTGTATGCAGCGAACCCATATTGGGTGTTTGGCACTCCGGCAACGCCGAATTTCGTTATCCAGATCATCACCGCAGAGGCGGCTGAGACTTTGCTCCTTGGCGGTGAGGTTGATATGCTCGCCTCCGAGACTTTGGCTGGTCTAACCCAGACATTGGCCGATGCTGAGGCCGCTGGTACGATCAATACCTGGTCCATTGCTGGTGGGACCTGGGAGCATATTGATATCGCCTTATTCATCCGGTAAGCCTTTGCTTACCTGAATATAGACCGGGTAGGCGCGGAAAACGCGCCTACCCGGAACACTAGTACCTGTCCGAAGAATGGAGTGTAGACTTCCAGCGCATAGTTTTGGTGGGCTAAGGTCTGCATTCTATGCTTTTCGCTAAGATAAGGTAATTTCGTTTCGATTTGGAGATGAGAAATGGCTGGATACCTGATTCGCCGCGTATTACAGATGATTCTGGTTATCTTCCTTTCCTCGGTGGCGACTTATGCATTGTTGAGCTTCGCCCCAGGAGGTCCACTTCAAGGTTTACGCCAAGTCACTCAAACAGGGCGATTCCAGATCACTGCTGAGGACATAGCACGTATCCGGGCACAGTATGAACTAGACCTTTACCTCCCGATACGCTTCACGCGCTGGCTGATTGGATTGCCTCGAGGGCCGTTGGTGATAAATGGAAATGAATACTTCGGCGAACTTGTCGTCGGGTGTCGGCAGCCTATTGAGGAAGAAATTCTGAACGAAAGCGGCGATTATGAGACCCGTACAACTGGTTGCAGCGAATATGTATACTTAAAGGATCTGGAAGGACGCCGCACAAGCCGGGGTATCTTACTGGGTGATTTTGGTATATCCTGGCGGCTGTTGCGCGATCGCCCTGTCTCCGATCTGATTGTCAGCCGTTTGCCAAAAACACTTCAGTTGATTGGCCTTGAGACGCTCTTTTCCATTTTGATTGGTGTACCGCTGGGTATCTATTCTGCGGTTAAGCAGTATTCCAAGTTCGATTACTTTTTTACCTCACTTGCTTTCATGGGTTCAGCCATGCCGACCTTTTTCTTTGGCATCTTGATGATCCTGGCTTTCTCCATTATCCCCAAGAACGCAGGCCTTCCTTATGTACCAGCAGGTTTGTCTGAGTCGGTGCGAGATTACACCATCCCCCTCATTGGGACAATTACTGCTGGTTCGGTGTCAGACCGAATTATGCATCTGATCTTACCGGTATCTGTTTTGACATTATTCAATGTTGCTTTTTGGAGTCGTTACATTCGTGCTAGTATGTTGGAGGTTTTACGCCAGGATTATGTACGCACTGCGCGGGCGAAAGGATTGAAGGAGAGGGTCGTGATCATGAGACATGCCTTGCGTAATGCCCTGATTCCATTTGTGACCATTGTTGTTTTTACTCTTCCCGGCTTGTTCAGTGGGGCGATCATCACCGAAAGCATCTTTGCATGGCCAGGAATGGGGCGTTTGTATCTATTGGCATTGGGTGATTACGATTATCCGGTTGCAATGGCGATCTTCTTCATCATCGCTGTGTTGACTGTGATCGCCACGCTATTGCGAGATATTCTTTACACTGTAGTAGATCCGCGTATTCGTCTGAAATAAATCCATATATGAGGAAAGACATGTCAACAAATGCTAATGTCGTTGAACTCACTGGGGACGAAATTACCATCAAAGAAAGAAGCCCATTTCAGATTGTTATGTTCCGTTTTAGAAAACACCGTCTGGCCATGGTTTCTTTGGTGGTGATGTCTCTGATATTCATCCTGACGCTGTTCGCGCCTTACATCGCAAACTTTAAAGTCGACGAGATCAAGGTGGGTGATTATTTTGTGCCCTTTGGTTCTGTTGATGAGGCTTCGGGCCGTATACATTACCTGGGCACGGATAATATCGGGCGTGATTATTTCTCACGTCTGATCTATGCAGGACGTATATCACTCACTGTAGCATTTCTTTCGGTGATAATTTCCGAGACGACAGGTGTGATCATTGGCGCCATCTCTGGATTCTATGGCGGGACGCTGGACAATGTTCTCATGCGGTTTGTGGAATTCATGTTGACGATCCCAGGCTTGCCGCTATTACTAATCATCTCCTCTATGTTACTGGCCAACGAGGACTTGATAACCATTCCACCCATCATTCTTAATACTGTGGGGAAATTAATGCTACTAAATGCGCGTGATACGCGTAGCGCGGTTCTCATTATTATGGTGTTGGCAGGATTCGGGTGGTTAGGTTCTGCACAATTGATGCGGGGAATGGTTTTGCAAATTAAACAACAGACGTTTGTAGAGGCTGCCCGTTCTTTAGGCGCTTCAAATATTTGGATCATTTTTAGGCACATGATTCCCAATGCAATGGCGCCTATTATTGTAAGTGCTTCGCTTGGGCTTGCGGGTTATGTGGTCGCAGAGGCAGCCTTAGCGTTCTTAGGATTTGGCATTCAGGATCCAATACCAACCTGGGGAAATATGCTTTCGGCATCGCAGACCTACATGGTGGATAAGCCATGGTTGCCTCTCATCCCCGGATTACCCATTTTTATATGCTCGCTAGCCTTCAATTACATTGGTGACGGTTTGCGAGACGCGTTAGATCCGCGTTTGAAGATGTAATTCTAATATTATTCAATATGGGAGAACGCCTGTGGCTGATAAAATTGAACAACCCCTGCTTGATATACGAAACTTAAAAACATACTTCTATACAGAAGATGGTGTTGTGAAAGCCGTGGATGGAGTTGATTTGCAAGTGTTTCCTGGAGAAGTATTAGGATTGGTGGGAGAGTCTGGATGTGGAAAAAGTGTCACTTCATTGGCTGTCATGCGCTTAATTTCACAACCCGGCAAGATTGTTGAGGGAGAAATAGTTTTTGATGGTCGTGATCTAGTGAGGCTTGATGAGCCTGAACTCATGAAAATTCGAGGAAACCGCATTTCGATGATCTTTCAGCAACCCCAATCAGCTCTTAACCCTGTCTTTCGGGTTGCTGATCAAATTAGCGAGGTTTTGGATGTTCATCAAGACCTGGGTAAAGAGGCTGGTCGGGCAAGGGCGATTGAACTCCTCAAACTAGTGGGCATCCCGGATGCAGAGTCTCGCGCCAACGCCTTTCCTCATGAACTCTCTGGCGGTCAATCGCAACGCGTGATGATCGCGATGGCTTTGGCCTGTGTGCCGGATATGCTGATTGCAGATGAGCCGACGACTGCCCTGGATGTAACCATCCAGGCCCAGATACTGAATTTGATTCGGGATATGCGGGAGAAGTTCGGTTCCTCCGTAATCTTGATCACCCATGATCTGGGCGTCATCGCTGAAATGGCAGAACGCGTAGCAGTGATGTACGCCGGCGAAATCGTCGAGCAGACCGACGTGCAGACGCTCTTCAAGAATCCCGTTCATCCTTACACGCAGGGGCTGATCGGTTCGATCCCGGTGCTTGGGAAAGTGCGCGACCGGCTGGATGTCATTCCCGGCACGGTGCCGAACCTTGTCAACCTGCCTCCGGGCTGTCGTTTTGCCCCGCGCTGCCAGGCGCGCAAGGAACATAACCTGTCCATTTGTACGGAGAAACGTCCCAGTTTGCAGGTCTACGAAGAAGGCCACAAGGTACGCTGCTGGCTGTACGAGGATGCCGGGCAGCACGAGGCGCCCAAGAAGGCAAAGAAGACGGCCAAGGAGAAGAAATAATTCTATGGACACACCCTCTACCAAAGCAGAAAGAAAACCGGATTTATTGGTAATCAAGGACCTGGTCAAGTATTTCCCCATCCGGGGCGGTCTGTTTAAACGCACCAAGGCGGTGGTCAAGGCGGTTGACCAAGTGTCGTTTACGATCCGCGAAGGGGAAACCCTCGGTCTGGTGGGCGAATCAGGCTGCGGCAAGACGACCTTGGGACGCTGCATTCTCCGCCTCGAAGAACCCACTTCCGGCTCGATTAACTTTATGGGCCAGGAACTGGTCAAACTGGGTTCGCGCTCTATGAAGGAACTTCGCCGCGAGATGCAGATCATCTTCCAAGATCCAATTGCCTCGCTTGACCCGCGCATGCCGATCGGTAATTCGGTCGTGGAGGGTCTGGCGATCCAGAACATCGGCACTTCGAAGGAACGCTTCGAGATCGCCATTAAAATGCTCCGCAAAGTGGGGCTGGAGGACTACCATGCCCGGCGCTACCCGCATGAGTTTTCCGGCGGACAGCGCCAGCGCATCGGCATCGCGCGTGCGCTCACGTTGCAACCGAAATTTCTCGTCTGCGACGAACCCGTCTCAGCGCTGGATGTCTCTATCCAGTCCCAGGTTTTGAACATCCTCAAGGAATTGCAGCGCGAACTCGGGCTTACCTACCTCTTTATTGCCCACAACCTGAGCGTGGTGGAGCACATCTCTGACCGGGTTGCGGTCATGTATCTTGGGAAGATCGTCGAGATCACCTCGCGCAAGGAACTGTACCTCAACCCCTTACATCCCTATACAAAGGCTTTGCTGGCCGCCATCCCGATCCCGGACCCCACCCTCCAGCGCGAGCGCCTGGTGTTGAAGGGCGACGTTCCCAGCCCGATCAATCCGCCCTCGGGATGCCGCTTCCACACCCGCTGCCCGTTCGTGTTCGACCGCTGCTCGCAAGAGGCGCCCATCCTGCGGGAAGTCAAACCCGACCACCAGGTGGCGTGTTGGCTGACTGAATGAGCCGGTTCGCGCGCGAATCGCTTGCCCGGTTTTAAAAACGGTATTTTTAGGAATTTCGACCACGCTGGTGACCAAGCTTGATGATCATCAGCGTGTTTTTTTCGATGGTCAGTGAAGGCCTTGCTGCTGTCCGACAACAATTCTCCCCGACCGGGGGAGTCGCCTGCACTTCTAAATCTTTCGCCTATTAGAGGAAATGACATGAATATCAAAGGCCGGTGTGTAATTGGTTTTCTTTCTGGTTCCCTCCTGGGGCTGGCGTACTCCTTTGTCGCCAACAGCATCAACCGATGGATAATGCCGGATCTGTCCCTGTATTTTCCCTGGCCGGGCTGGGCGTTGACAATCGTGGGGACGGTGTTGCTGGCCGGGATCATGGGTTTGATAACGGCCTGGTGGGACGACGCGCTCATTGGCATACTGTTATCTTCTTTACTGGGCTCGGTGCTTTCGTCTCTTTGGGCCTGGAAAGCCGCAGGGAGTCCTCCGGGCGTCTTTGTCCTGGCGCTGTTTGTCTTCCTGCCGCGCGTATTCTTCTACCTGCCCCTCGGCCTGGGAGTGAACTGGATCATCCAGCAATGGTCGCGCATTCACCTGGTTGTCCGGCAGAACGCTGGAAAGGTGCTCGTTCCGCTGGTCTGCATTGTCTTTTCGATTGCCGCGGGTCTCTTTTCGATCTATCCCGAAGATGTCCGCGTTGCCCTGGTCGAAACGGACCGGTTGGTGCAGCAAGGCATGCAGGCCAACAGTTCCGGGGATTTGCCGGAACCTCTCCAGGATGTCTGGTATTTTAAGGATTACGCGCAGGGCGCGTACGTTCTGGAAGTCAGCCTGGATCCGGACCGGCTGCCGGTCCAGCGCCCGGTAGTGGATTACGGCACCCTGGAACCGCTGATCATCGTGCGCTTTTCTAATGGCTTCAAGTTCGGGTGCGTTTTTTCTCCCCCGAAGAAAGCGCCAGTCTGTGGAAATTTCAATTACTGACACTGCACACCGCAGTGTTTTACCAGCCTGCAACCCACTCCCATCGTTTCCTGGTGTGAGGGCGGGTTGTGAATCATTCGTTGTCAAAACCCATATTAGAATGAGCGAGGAACCATGACAGTTCAACTTACCATCGTCGGCCTTGGGCAAATCGGTGCGTCGGCCGGCCTGGCCCTAGCCGGACACCGCGACAAGATCACGCGCCTCGGCCACGACCGCGAGCCGAATATGGCCAAGCAGGCGCGCCAGATGGGCGCGGTGGACAAGATCCATTTCAACCTACCGGCTGCCGTGGAAGGTGCCGATATTGTCCTACTGGCGCTGCCAGCGGACCAGATCCACGAGACGCTACAAGTCATTGCTCCCTGTCTCCGCGAGAACGCTGTAGTGATGGATACCGCGCCGGTCAAGAGCGCCGTGGCCGAGTGGATGAAGGAATTGCTTCCAGAAAATTGCTATTATGTGGGTCTGACCCTGGCGATCAACCCCATCTATCTTCAGGAGGCGGAGAGGGGTATCCGGGCAGCCCATCCAGACCTGTTCACAAAAGGGGTGATAGCGATCTCTTCACCACAGGGAACAGTCGGCGAGGCGGTTAAGCTCGCCGCCGACCTGTCCGCTTTGCTGGGCGCGGCTCCCTATTTCCTTGACCTGGCCGAAGCGGACGGTATGATGGCTGCCTTGCACATCTTGCCACAATTGTCCGCTGCCGCGCTCACGAACCTGGTCATGAACAGGCCTGGGTGGAGAGATGCGCGCCGGCTCGCCGGACGCGCCTTTGCCGAAGCCACGCTGCCGGTCGCCGAAGACGGCGGGGATGCCGCGCTGGCCGAAACAGTCCTGCAAAACCGCGAAAACGTCGTCCGTCTCTTGGATGAAATGATTGTTTCATTGGAAGACCTGAAGCAGGTCATCTCCGCGCAGGAGCGCAAGAATCTCCTCGGCCGATTGGAACGCGCCCGTGAGGGACGCTCCAGGTGGTGGCGGGAGCGTAGCGCTGGCGATTGGCAGGCTGCCGATCTCCAGACGGATGAAATGCCGCGGGCCAGCCTCTGGAAACGCTTGTTTGGCGATCTGGGAAAACTGTTCGTCCCGCCAAAGCCGGGCAAGGACGAGGAGAAGAAATAACGTCATTATTCGCAGCGTGTGTATACGGCTGCCAAGAGGCCGGCCTTTGGACATGAGTTTGGACTATCCTTATCTTACTGCGGATTTCGCAGTATTAACTTAGGGTAGTTCGCATCATCCGCGAAAATCCGCTGCAAATGCTCTTTGTTCATCATTTATTCGAACCTCAGCAAGAGGAACTTGTCATTTGCGAAAGCAGTGTTATCATAGGGATGATTTGTCTGGCTTACCGGCCGGAAAGCGCATCTTTCGTGGAGGCATATGCCATCTTATCGCATCCTGATCGTAGAAGACCAGCGTGAAGTCAGCCGGCTGCTGCGTTCCGCCCTGGAAACGCTCGAGCACAATCTCCAGGTGGTGGAAATCCCTTCGGGGGAGGAGGCCATCCTGGACAGTTCGCGCAACCCCGTGGACCTGCTGGTGGCCGACTACCGCCTGCCGGGCATGACCGGCCTCGAGTTGATGGCTAAGGTGCGCCGCTTCCACGCCGACGTGAAAGTCATCCTCGTCACCGGGCAGACAGACCCAAAGGTCCGCAGGCAAATAGCCGAGGCTGGCGCGGATGCGTTTTTCATCAAGCCCGTGCCGATGGCGGATTTCCTGGACGCGGTGGAACGTCACCTCGGCCTGGTCGAAACCATCCTGCCCCCTGAGCCAATCTCTACAGATGAAGATGAGGATGCGGAATCCCGCCGTTCCCTGCCGGACCTGTTGGCCGGCCTTCGGCAAGACATCGAAGCGACAGCCGTCCTCCTGCTCAATGACGAAGGCCGCGTCCTGGCGCGTGCCGGCGACCTGCCTGACGCCAACGCTGAAGTTTCCCTGCTTTCCTCCCTGCTTTCGATTTACAGTGCCGGGCAGAAGGTTTCGCGCTTGCTCGGGCAAAAAACTTTTTCGAGTTGGTTTATCTTCAATGGCGGTGTCCACGACTTGATCTTTTCCCCGGCCGCGGAGGGACACGCCGTCCTCTTCATCGGCCCCGGATTGGCGGAAGAAGCGCGCGCCTTGAGGACCGTGGAAATCTGGTCCAGTGTGCGTCCCACGATCGAAAAGGCTGTGGGAGAAATCACCCAGCCTGTCATCGTAACGAAAGCCGTTCAGGAGCCGCTCCCCCCTCCACTGGAGGCGGTGGAAAGCAGTGCCAAGGAGATGGAACCACTCTTCAAAGACGCCCGCAAGAAATTGAAATCCGCGGATGTGGATGAATTCTGGAACAAGGCTGCCAAGAAACACAAGGCCCCCACGAAACCCGACATGCTGACCTACGAACAAGCCAAGCAACTCGGCCTGACCCCGGAGGATAAGCCCTGAACTTGTCCCGCTGCCGGGGCTATGATACAATTCGCCCGCTTTGGGGCGTGGTGCAATGGCAGCACATCAGCCTTTGGAGCTGAGTATCTTGGTTCGAATCCAGGCGCCCCAGCCTTTTCCCTCGAACGGAGGGCTTATATGCAAACCAGGCTTTGCGCCCCCCGGTGCAAAGCCTGTTGATTCTGTCAGGAACTATTGATGAGAGTTACCCCCATCCTGCTCGCCGCCGGTCTCGGCACACGCATGAAGTCGAAGACGCCGAAAGTCCTGCATCCCGTCTGCGGGCAGCCCATGCTGGCTTTTTCCCTGGCCGCTGCCCAGTCTGCCTGTACGGAGAAACCGGTCGTCGTTATCGGACACGGCGCCGAGGCAGTCCGTGACTATGTAGGAGACGCGGGTCGGTGCGTCGTCCAGGACTCGCAATTAGGCACCGCTCATGCCGTCCTGCAGGCCGAATCCCTGCTGCGCGGCAAATCGGACCTGGTGCTGGTCACTTATGCCGATATGCCTCTCCTGCGCCCCGAGACGTTGACCCGCCTGGTCGAGACGCAGCAGCAGAACCCCGGTCCGGTGACGATGCTGACGGTCATCGCCCCCGACCCGCGCGGTTTCGGGCGGGTCGTGCGCGCCCCGGAGGGCAGCGTGCAGGCCATCGTCGAGGAGGCGGTGGCCTCGCCGGAGCAGTTGTCCATCCACGAATTGAACGTCGGGGCATACTGCTTCCGGGGCGACTGGCTGTGGGACGGGCTGCACCGCATCCCGGTCTCGCCAAAGGGCGAGTACTTCCTGACCGACACAATCGAATTGGCGGTGAAGGCCGGTTTGCCGGTGCAGGCCATTGTCACCGAAGACCAGGCGGAAATCATCGGCATCAACACGCGCATCCACCTGGCGGAGGCCGAGGCGGCCATGCGCAATCGGATCAATGCCGCCCACATGCTGGCGGGTGTGACCCTGGTTGACTCCTCGGCGGTTTACATCCAGGCCGGGGTGAAGATTGGGCGGGATACCGTCATCTGGCCGAACACTCACCTTGAGGGCAATACGGAAATTGGCGAGGGTTGTAAAATAGGCCCGGAGACCGTGGTGCGCGACTCGTTCATCGGGGATAACTGTAAAGTGTTCAAGTCGGTGGTGGAAGGCGCCTGGGTGGAAGGGGATGTGGACATGGGCCCGTTTGCCCATTTGCGTAAAGGTGCGCGCCTTTGCAAAGGTGTTCACATGGGCAATTTCGGCGAGGTCAAGGATTCCACGCTAGGTCCTGGCACGAAGATAGGTCATTTCTCGTACATTGGCGATGCCGTCATCGGCGCAGACGTGAACATCGGCGCCGGGACGATCACCTGCAACTATGACGGCGTGCGCAAGAACACGACTGAGATCGGCGAGGGGACCTTCATCGGTTCGGACACCATGCTGGTGGCCCCGGTGAAGATCGGCAAACGCGCCCGGACCGGTGCCGGCGCGGTGGTAACCAAGGACGTGCCGGACGAGACGCTCGTGGTAGGCGTCCCGGCCAGGCCAATCAAGAAAATAAACAAAGAGTGATGAAATGTTGACCGACCAAGAAAAACAATCCCTGATCAACCTCGCCAACGAAGCCAGGCGGCGGGCGTATGCCCCATATTCCAAGTATCAGGTCGGCGCGGCCCTGCGGACGAAATCCGGCCGACTGTATACCGGTTGCAATATCGAAAATGCCGCCTATCCGCACTCGATCTGTGCCGAACGGGTTGCCATTTACAAGGCTGTCTCGGAGGGCGAACGGGAATTCGAGGTGATTGTGGTCGTCACGTCCAATGGCGGCTCCCCGTGCGGCGGCTGCCGCCAGGTGATGGCCGAATTTGGGCTGGAGACCATCGTCCTCATCGCCAACCCAGAAGGCCGCGTGGCGCACGAGACCACCGTCGGCGGCCTGCTGCCGCTGGCTTTTACGCCCGAGCATCTTACATGACGGGCCGGCAACCATCGCCTGCATGCCAGAGAAATATCACTCTTTTCGGGTCGAGGCCATCGTCCTCCGCCATGCGGATTGGGGGGAAGCCGACCGCATCCTGACGCTCTATACGCGCGAGCGCGGCAAGTTGCGCGTGGTAGCCAAGGGGGCGCGGCGCATCAAGTCCCGCAAGGCCGGGCATTTGGAACCATTCACACGCGTTGTTTTACAAATGGCTAAGAGTCACACTTTGCCCATTGTCACCCAGGCCGAGACTGTGAACGCGTACTTGCCTCTTCGGGATGATCTCGTCAAGACGGCCACTGCCAGTACGGTGGTCGAAATGCTCGACCGCTTCACTTATGAAGACGAGAGCGAGAATCCAAGCGCTTATCGTTTGTTGGCCGAGACCCTCGAGCGCATTACAACGCTCCCGGATTCCTGGGTGGCTGTCCGTTACTACGAAATCCAATTGCTGGACTTCCTCGGTTATCGTCCCCAACTGGTGACCTGTGTCAATTGCGGTGAAGAAATTCAGCCGGAGGACCAGTATTTCTCCGTTGCCCAGGGAGGTGTTCTGTGCCCGCGCTGCGGGGCTGGGCTGCCGGGGGCGCGTCCCATTTCGATGGAAGCGCTCAAGATTTTGCGGCACTTCCAGCGGAGCGCCTACCCCAAAGCGCAGCGCGCCCAACCCCGGCCCGAGGTCCGCGCGGAGGTGGAAGCGATTTTGCAGATGTACATTACGTACCTTTTGGAACGCGAACTAAAATCCCCGGAATTTCTAAAACAAGTCAGAGGATAAAAACGAGGCGCTCGCCTCGTTTTGTTTTATGCTTTTTGCTTTTCTTGTCTCTTGGCCCACTCGATCAGGTATGTCCGCACCACCCACTCGATGGCCCAGCCCAATTTGTGCCAGAAGAAGGCCTGGATGCGGCGGGACCGGAATGCGTAGAATAATTTGGCTATCCAGGTGCGCCTCCGCAGGGCTTTCCCCATTTCGGAATGCAGGAGCGTTGACTTGTAGGATTTGAACGCGAAGTCCTGGCGCGCGAAGGCCTCCTTTATTGCACGGGCAGCCAATTCCCCGTAGCCTAGCGCCAGGCTGATTCCCTCGCCGTAGAGCGCGTCTGCTCCGGCGGCGTCGCCAACCAGCAGCAGGCGCGGGGCAGAGAAAGGGGTCCTGGCGTCGAACCAGCGGATGGGGTGACCTTCCAGTTTGTACCTGCCCAAGTCCAAGCCGTGACGACGAAACTCCTCTGCCAGCGCTTCGCGCAGCGCCAGCCTCGGTTTGATCTCGTGGACGTTGCTGTCGTAGACGCCGCGCACCCGCACCGGCTTGCCATTCTCGATGGCCGGGAAATCCCAGGTGTATCCGAGAATGCCCTCCGGGATGACGAAAAAATCGAAATAAGAATCCGGTTGGATGTGGAAAGAGGTTTCGGGCGTTGGCTCGGTGACTACCTCCAGCAGGCGTGCTGTATGCGT
This sequence comes from Chloroflexota bacterium, assembly GCA_040754355.1. Classification (GTDB taxonomy): domain Bacteria; phylum Chloroflexota; class Anaerolineae; order Anaerolineales; family Villigracilaceae; genus UBA877. The sequence goes on from JBFMCM010000112.1 coordinate 17,987, forward strand.
TCGTTCTTGAGGAACGACAACCCGCCGGATGACGCTGTTCGACCCGTCGGCCCCGACGACCACCGTGGCGCGGTACGTGCCGTGCTCGGTCTCGAGCGTCACCCCGGACCGGTCAACTGCGGCGCGTTTCACGTTTGTATTCTCGAAGATGAGGAAACCACGCTGGCGCGCTTGGTCTGCCAGCCAGGCGTCGAACTCGTGCCGGCGGATGGTACGGAAGGCGAATTTGCCTTTTTTCTCGACGCGCATGGTCATGCCCTGGCTGTCGTAGTCGAAATGAGCCCAATCCACATCACAGTGGGGGACTTCGGTAATATCCAGCCCCAGTTTTTTTAAGATTACTTCGCCATCGGGCAGGAGGCCCCCGCCGCATAATTTATGGCGCGGGTGGCGGGATTTTTCCAGGATGAGCGTGCGTGAAATAAGTTCCGGCGCGATTTGCGCCAAATGCAGCGCTGTGGATATGCCCGCTGGACCAGCGCCTACGATAATGATATCGCACTTCGATGGATCGTAATGCTTGGCAGCAGACATTTGCCAATTGTATGTGATTAACATAAGAGTGGCAAGCAATTGCTGTATTAGCGAGCATCTACTCCCCAAAAATCCCCGAGAATTTTCACGGTATAATCCCCTCGTTCCCTAAATCCTATCTGCCATTCATTCTTGCCATGCCTCTCAACTTCCAACAAGTCATCCTCACCCTCCAAAACTTCTGGGCTGAAAGAGGCTGTGTCCTCTGGCAGCCCTACTACACCCAGGTCGGCGCAGGGACGATGAACCCGGCCACCTTTTTGCGCGTCCTCGGCCCGGAACCGTGGAACGTGGCCTATATCGAACCCTCCGTCCGCCCCGACGACGGGCGCTACGGCGAGAACCCCAACCGCTTCCAGTTGCACTACCAGTTCCAGGTCATCCTCAAGCCCGACCCGGGCAACCCGCAGGAACTCTACCTCGAGTCGCTCAAGGCCATCGGCATTGACCCGCGCCAGCACGACATCCGCTTCGTGGAAGATAACTGGGAACAGCCCGCCATCTCCGCCTGGGGTCTGGGCTGGGAGGTCTGGCTGGATGGACAGGAGATAACGCAGTTCACCTATTTCCAGCAAGTCGGCGGCGTGTCGCTCGACCCGGTGGCGGTTGAAATCACCTACGGATTGGAACGCATCCTGATTGGCCTGCACAACGTCAAAGCCGCCTGGGATTTGCCCTGGAACGACTCTATCACCTACGGGGAAGTCCGCCGCCGGGAGGAGTTCGAGCACAGCAAGTATTATTTCGAGGTCGCCGACGTCCAGGCCATGCGCGAGGTCTTCGAACGCTTCGAGCGCGAGGCCGAGTCCTGCCTCGCGCAGGGGCTGGTCCTGCCTGCCCACGATTACGTGCTCAAATGCTCGCACATCTTCAACACGCTGGATACCCGCGGCGCAGTCGGCGTGGCCGAACGCCAGGCGTTCTTTCGGCGCATGCGCGAGTTGGCGCGGCGCGTCGGCGAAACATATCTCGAACAGCGCAAGCAGTTGGAGTATCCGCTGCTTAAGCAGCAGACCGTGGACCGTGGACGACAGACGAGAGTAAAATCATCGTCCATTGTCCATCGTCCATTGTCTTTTCTTCTAGAGATTGGCACCGAAGAACTTCCCGTAAGCGATCTCTCCTCTGCCCACGAATATTTATCTGCTCATGTTCCGGTTCTGTTGGAGGAATTGAACCTCGAGCATGGTGAAGTGCGCGTCTTTTCGACCCCGCGCCGGCTGGTCGTTTCGGTAGAGAATCTCAGCCCCGGCCAACCCGACCGGGAAGAACTCGTCAAAGGCCCGCCTGCCGACAAAGCCTTCGACAAAGATGGCAAGCCAACTCAAGCCGCGTTGGGTTTTGCGAAAAAGAATGGGGTGGATGTCTCCACGCTCGAGGTCCGCGTGGAGAACGGCGGGAGTTACGCCTTTGCTATTGTCAAACAGAAGGGACGTCCCGCTCCAGAAGTGCTTGCCGAGGCACTGCCCGCGCTCATTGCCGAGATCAAGTTCGAGAAGTCCATGCGCTGGAACGAATCAGGCGTTGCCTTCTCACGCCCGATTCGATGGCTGGCGGCTTTGTTCGGCAAGGATGTAATTCCTTTTGAATTTGCGGGTGTCCTTTCTGGAGCCGTCACGCGTGGACTCCGCCCGTATGATTCGCCCGATATCATTATCCCCTCTGCCGAAAAATATCCTGATGTAATTCGCAAAGCGGGCATCGTGCTGGATACGGAAGAACGCAAGAGGTTGATTCTCGAACAGGTCGAGCGATTGGCATCGTCTATCAAAGGCGAAGCACTAATTGATGATGACCTCCTGAACGAGGTGGCCGACCTGGTCGAAAAGCCTACGGCTGTCATGGGCGGATTCAACCAGGAATTTCTGCAATTGCCGCGCGAGGTCCTGATCTCAGTGATGAAGAAGCACCAGAGATATTTCCCGGTTCAGAAAAACGGAAAATTGCTGGCGAACTTCATCGCGGTCAGGAACGGCGACGACGAAAACATAAACATTGTCCGCCAGGGCAACGAACATGTCCTCAATGCCCGCTTTGCCGATGCCGACTTCTTCGTCCGTGATGATGTCAAGCATCCACTCGAATATTATCGCTCACAACTGTCTGGTCTCATCTTTCATGCCAAACTCGGCTCGATGCTGGATAAATCTGAGCGCATTGAAAAACTCGTCACCGAATTGATACCCATGCTTGGCCTTGAAAAGGATGAAGGGACCTCCACCCGCTGCGCCGCACATTTGGCCAAAGCAGATTTGGTGACACAGATGGTCACTGAGATGACCTCCCTTCAAGGTATCATCGGACGCGAATATGCCCTGCGTTCTGGTGAACCGCCGGAAGTCGCCGAGGCTATCGGCGAGCAATACCAGACTGTGCCAAAATCGAAAATCGGTCTGGCAGTTGCATTGGCGGACAGAGTCGATTC
>JBFMCM010000113.1:0-8035 GCA_040754355.1 Chloroflexota bacterium
CTGGTACAACCGGACGCACGCGGAATTCGAGGCACTGACGCGCGGGAAACGCCTCGGCGCGGCGCGCGTGCGCGGCCGCTGGCTCACCCTGGACCTGGAGCCCGGTTACCGTTTGCTGCTGGGCGAGTGCGGCGGGAAGGTGCTGTACCACGCTCCGGGCGCGCCTATGCCTGAGAAATACCATCTGTTCCTGGCCTTCACCGACGGCTCGGCGCTGACGGCCATGACCGCCATGTGGGGGGCGATGGAACTCTACGAAGCCGGGCAGGAACTGGAACGCCAGTACATCAAAGGGATGCGGACGACGCCAGTTGACTCCGAATTCACCTTCGACTATTTCGCCGCCCTGATTGACGAACTCTTGCAAGGCGAGAAGCGCAGCGTCAAGAGTATGCTCACGCAAGACCAACTCATCCCCGGCCTGGGCAATGCCATCGCCCAAGACATTATGTTCAACGCGCGTCTCCATCCCCGCCGCTCCCTGGCAGACCTGACGCCCGGCCAGCGCCGCGACCTCTATGCTGCCATTGTGGACACCCTCCGCGAGGCGACCGAAAAGGGCGGGCGCAACGATGAGACCGACTTGTTCGGCAAGCCCGGCGGCTACGTTCGCATCATGGACAGCCACGCGGCCGGCAAGCCCTGTCCCGAGTGCGGGCGGACGGTGGAGAAGATCCAGTACCTGGGTGGGGCGTGTTATTTTTGTCCGAGGTGCCAGGTATAGAAAACAGACCGACCGGGAGCACAGGCTCCCGGCCGGTTTGCTTTATCGTCCGTGGTCCATCGTCCACGGTCGGGCGGACGCTGTCCGCCCCTACTCGTACCGCAACGCTTCCACCACCTGTAACCTCGCTGCCTGCCGCGCCGGGATGACCGCTGCCAGCGCACCAAAGATCAGGCCGATGGCGATGCCGGCCAGGATGCCGGCCAGCGGGAAGACATAGGCCATCGGGAACATAACTTCCAGCGCCTTGACGATGGCGTAGCCCAGGTACATGCCGGAGAGGATGCCGAAGGCCGTGCCGACCGAGGCCAGCAGCAGCGCCTCAGCCGTCACCATGCGGCGGACCTGTTTCCGGGTCCCGCCCACGGCGCGGATCATGCCGATCTCGCGCGTCCGCTCGATGACGCTGATGACCAGCGTGTTGAGCATGGCAATGAAGGAGGGGAAGGCCAGGAAGGCCAGCATGAAGTACATTCCCACGAAGACCGATTGAACCATTTGCAACAAATCGTCAATATAACTCTTCCCGGCGATGACCGTGAACTGCGGGTAATCGCGGGCTATAGCCTTGATCTGCGCGTCCACATCTTCCAGCGCGACGCCGGGCTCGAGGTTCAGTTGGATGAACACGTCCTCGCTCCTGCCGAAGTCGGCGGCCAGGTTTTCCTGCGAGATGAAGACCGTGGTCACCTTGGCGTCCAGCAGGTCGGTGGCGACCGCGGCGATGGTATACGTTTGCGGACCGCTGGGCGTGAGCAGTTCCACGCTGTCGCCCATGCTGTAGCCGGTGGTCATGGCGAACGCGCCGTTGACGATCATGCTGCGACCGGCGGCCAGCGCGGCGTAGGACGATTCGTCGCCCTCCAGGAAGTCCAGCCCGCTGACGCGCGGGTAGGTTTTCGGGTCAATGCCCAAAACCGACACGGAGAATTCGCCGGTCAGGCTGCCGGCAAAGCGCAAGGTGCTGATGTCGCCGACGCCTTCGATGGCCTGGAGTTGCTGCGCAAAGGCCGGGTCTGCACCAACATTGGTGTTCCAGACGCTGAGCGAGGGCGGGATGAAAAGATAGTCGCTGCCCAGGCTGCGGCGGGCGATGCTGTCCAACATGCCTATCAGACTGGTAGTCAGGCTGCCCAGGCTGACGACGATGGCCAAGCCGATCATGGTGGCGCTGGCGGTGACGGCCACGCGCCCCGGCTGGCGGGTGAGGTTGCCATGCGCCAAGTCTCCGATGCCGTGCCGGGCGTAGACGGCGGAGGTCAATTTACCGAACAGGTAAGCGATGGGCCGCAGCAGTCCCTGGGTGAGCAGGATCATCCCTGCCAGGAACAGCAGCGCGCCCAGCATGACCAGTCCCATGCTCCCGGAGAAAAGCGCCAGCAGCGAGAGGCCGGTCAGGACAAGGCCGGTAATGAAACCCGCGCTGGCGCGCCGTTTGTACTCCACTTCCGCCACCGACGGGCGCAGGGCGTCCATCGGGGTGACGCGGCTGGCGCTGCGGGCGGGCAGCAGGCTGGAAAGGATGGTGACGCCCACGCCGAGCAGGATGGAAGTCACGACCAGCGCCGGGGAAACGACCGGCGCGCCCATGTTGATATGGACGAACTGGTTCAACGGCTCCGCCGCCAGCCGGACGATGAAGTCGCCGAACAGGTAACCGAGCAGGATGCCGGCCGCCGATCCGATCAGGCCTTGCAGCAGGCCTTCGAAGAGGATTGCGCCGGTGATGGTGCTGCGCTTCGCGCCGAGGGCGCGTAACATGCCGATGTCGCGCCGGCGTTCAGCAACCACTGTGCGGAAGGTGTTGAAGATGATGAAGCCGCCCATGAACAGGGCCAGCACGCCGAACATGTTGAAGGCCGCCTGTCCCATCTTGATCGAGGCGAACATGTCCGCGCCGGATTGCAGCGCGCCGATGTGGTAGTCCGGCCCCAGGGCGGATTCGACCTGGCCGAGGATCTCGGCGCGCCGGGTTCCGTCGGTTGTATCCAGCGTGATCTCGATGGTGTTGATCTGGCCCGCCTGCCCGGTCATGACCTGCGCCTGCGCCAGCGTGACCAGCACCTCCTCGTTGCCGGGGATGGTGCGCGGCGGCAGGATGCCGATCACGGTCAGCGACACGTTGCCGCCGACCGACGGGAGGCTGAAACTATCGCCCAGCCGGACGCCGAAGGCGTCGGCCAGCGATTGCGAGATGACAGCCGAGGCGGTGTCGTCAGCCGCGAGGAAACGCCCGCCCTCCTGCACCACGTAGGCGCGCAGGCTCTGGGCGGATTCGGGTTCGACCCCGATCAGGTTGACCGCGCCGATGCTGTCCGGGCGGGCCGGGTCGCGGTCCACGAAATCGGCGGGCAGGTTGACGGTCCGGTTGAGCGACGGGGAGATGGCGCGGATGTCCTCGATGCCCCGCAGTCCGTCCAGCACGTCCGGGGAGAACGCGCCGCCGGTCTTGTGGGTGACGGTCGCGTCCACCACGCCGCCGATCGCCATCATGTTGGCTTCGAAAGCCTTGAGCATGGTCGGCAGGATGACGTTCATGCCGAAGATGACCAGCACGCCGAAGACGACGGCCAGGGTGGTCAGGAAGGAACGCAGTTTGCGCCCGTTGAGGTAGCGCCAGGCGAGGGTGAGTTGGAGGTTCATATTGGCTCCTTTGGAGCAGGTAATTAGGAGAACAGGTAATCAGGGATCAGGAAACCCTAATTATCTAATCCTGATCACCTAATCCCCAATCTCCTTCATCTTGGAAGCAATCTTCTCCGCCGCGCCCTTGCGTTCCAGGTTGGTTTCGTCCACCACCTTGCCGTCTTTCAGGAAGACGATGCGGTCGGCGTAGGCGGCGATGCGCGGGTCGTGCGTCACCATGACGACGGTGCGGCCGTATTTCTTGGTCACGTCGCGCAGCAGACCGGCGATCTCGTCGCCGGAGCGGGTGTCGAGGTTGCCGGTCGGCTCGTCGGCCAGGATGAGGGCTGGTTCGGCCACCAGGGCGCGGGCCACGGCCACGCGCTGCTGCTGCCCGCCGGAAAGTTGGTCGGGGCGGCTGGCGAGACGGTCGCCGAGGCCGAAGCGGGCCAGCCACTCGGCGGCGCGCTTCTTCGCCTCAGCCGGTTTGACTCCATCCAGTGTGACCGGCAAGGCAGCGTTTTCCGCGGCGGTCAGGACCGGGATCAGGTTGTAGAACTGGAAAACGAAACCGATTTTCTGGCGGCGAAGTTTGGTAACGTCGTCGTCTTTCATTGCGGCGATGGGTGTGTCTTCGATGCGCACCTCGCCTTCTGTGGGACGGTCCAACCCGCCGATGAGGTGCAGCAGAGTGGACTTTCCGCAGCCGCTGGGGCCCATCACAGCGACGAACTCACCTGGGTTGACCTTGATATTAACATGATCGAGAGCGATGACGGCAGTCTCGCCAGAGCCGTAAATTTTCGTTAGGTTTTCAGTTTGGATGAGGGACATGGTGTACTCCTTTGTTATCCTATTATCAATTTCGTGAGCGCAGCGCTCACCTCCCGGAGTTTCCTCCAGGTATCTTTGTTGTAGGCATTACGGTTGGCCTTGACCGGTGCGTTGGGGGCGTCCCAGTAACCACCGGTGACGGTTTCGAGTGCGGGGTCGAGCGCCAGCCAGGTATAGGTTTCGGCCATCTTCTCAGGCGTCAGGGCGAATTTGCGTTTGGCGTCGTACATCTTCCGCAGCCAGGGGGACAGGTGGCCCAGCCGTTCGTCCGGGATGGCCACATTGCCCACCCGCACGCAGTTGACCGTCACGCCGCTGCCCTTGAGTTGTTCGGCCAGATCGAAGGTGAACATCACCTGCGCCTGCTTGGAGTGGTAGTAGGCGTGCTGCATACTGAACTTGCGCTCGCCGTTCAGGTTGTCGAACTCGATGTCGAGGAACGGGTAAGTCATCAGGCCTTTCGAGGCGACGGTGACGACCCGGCTCGGCGCGCTGGCCTTGAGCAGGTCGAGCAGCAGGTGCGTCATCAGAAATGGGCCGAGGTGGTTGGTGGCAAAGACCGTCTCCACGCCATCTTCAGTCATCACAGGTTTCTCCTGCCGGTGGTCGAAGTTGGCCGCGTTGTGGATGAGAACATCGAGGCGAGTGTGTTTCGCTTTGAACGCGTCCACGAACCGGCGGATGGAGGCCTGTGAGGCCATATCCACCTGCATCAACTCGACCTGCGCGCTGCCGTTCGCCGCCCGGACATCATCCAATGCCCGCGCGCCCCGCTCGGGGTTGCGACAGGCCAGCACGACGGTGGCGGTCGCCTGGGCCAACAGAATGGTGGCGGATTTTCCTATGCCTGAGTTAGCTCCGGTGATAACGATCACTTTCTCTTTGGCTGGATGGTTCATGATTTTCTCTTTTCTCCGAATCACCAGATCCCGGGAATCAGGCGATAACGAGTCTTCTGCATGTATTCCATTTAGCCGGGCAATTCTGCCTGGAGGGTCTTGTCTTCCTTCGCGGTGCGCATAACCAATACAAGACCGGCAGCGATGGAAGGGATCAGTGCCCACAAAGAGCCGAGCAGGATCGGGGTAAAAAGGTAGAACAGGATGGTGCCCAGATAGCCGGGATGCCGTACCACGTGGTAGGGTCCGCGGGTAACGACAGTGTGCTGCCGCTCGGTTTGGATGCGGACGATGGTGGTAAAGAAGGCATTGACGATCATCGCCCACTGCAACAGCACGGCATATCCCAACAGGCAGATTACCAGGGCGGAAACCTGCGCCGCCAGCGGCACGGCCGGCGACCATCCGAAGCGAACGTCCAGGCAGGCGACAATGTACATGGCGAACACCATCAGACCCATGAGGCTGACCATGGTCATATCCCATTTCTTTGCACCCGCTTTCACTCCCGAGATCGTGCGTTCAGCCAGCATCTGTGGGTTGACAGGCAGGATGAACAGGATCGTGCCGAGCGTCCACAGGATGTAGATTCCCGAAAGCGCCCAGCCATTCCACCAGTCCCAGCGGCCGACAACACCGAACAGGATGGCAATCAGGATCAAGTTGCCGAGGGTCTCGCGCACCACCCAGCGCATGGCGCCACTCTTTGTTTTTGTGTCTTTTTGATTCGCATTCATAAGATTATCTCCAGGGGCTATCGTACCAAGTCCTCAGTAGGATTCCCCGGCGGCGGATGGGTAGAACCCTTGTCGCCTTTCGGCGGCCGGCCTCTGCGGCGCAGTTCCGGTTCGGGCAGCGGCTGGCCCTTGACTTCCTCCAGCCGCGTCTCGGTCATATCCAGCCAGCGCAGATCAGCCTCGAGGTGCATGGTGGCTTTATCCAGTAACAGGATTTGCGCCATCTCGGCGCCCGGGTTGTAACTGTCGCGCAGGGTGGTGGCAGCGTGCAGTTCCTGGAAGAGGTGCGCCCGCTGGGTCTGGATGATTTGCGCAGGGTCTGCTTCGCCGGAGGCCAGCGCTACCATCAATTTGACGAAGAACTCGTCGCGTTGGTGTTCCGGTGTAAACCCGCTGGTAAACCACTCCTGCAGCGATTGTCTCCCGGGCAGGGTGATGGCGTAGATGCGGCGGGCGGGTTCGTCGCCCTCGCCCAGGTCCGAGGTCCGCTCGACGAAACCGGCTTCCTCCAACCGTTCGAGAGTAGTGTAGATCTGGGCCGGTTTGACTTCCCAATTCTTGTCTCCGCCAACGACGGCCTCGAACGCCGCCCGGAGTTCGTATCCGTGGCGGGGCTTCTGGGCGAGCAAACCGAGGATGGCATAACGGACAGACATAATTAGTCTACCGATTAGTATTTAGCAACAGCCCAAAATAATAAACGGGTTAATATTTTTTGTCAAGGGAGTTGGTAGGTATAATTGCTGCCATGTCGCTCGACTCCCTGCTTGCCCACTGGCGCGCGGACCCGGAAACCGGTCCCAACTTTGCTGCCTGGGAAAGCCTCCCGCCCCGTTCCGCGGACCGGAGGCCCGTCCCCGCGGATGTGCCGAACGCGCTCTGTGAGATGCTCCAAGCCCAGGGCATCGACGCGTTGTACAGCCACCAAGCCGAAGCCTGGGAAGCCGCGTGCGCCGGAGAAAACGTGGCAGTCGCCACCGGCACTGCCTCCGGCAAGACGCTGGCCTACAACTTGCCGGTGCTTGCTTCCCTGCTCGAAGACTCCCAGGCGCGGGCGCTCTACCTGTTCCCCACCAAGGCCCTCACACAAGATCAATTATCCGGCCTGCAATCTTTTCAATCCACAATCCGCAATCTACAATCTGCAATCTATGACGGCGACACCCCCCAGCGCGACCGCAAACCCATCCGCGAGCGCGCCCGGATCATCCTCACCAACCCAGACATGCTGCACACCGGCATCCTGCCGCACCATACCAATTGGGAGACATTCTTCCGCAGCCTGGGATTCGTGGTCATTGACGAAATGCACACTTACCGGGGCGTGTTCGGCTCGCATGTTGCCAACGTTTTGCGGAGGTTGAAGCGGGTAGCGAAATTCTACGGGGTAAGTCCGCAGTTCATCCTGGCCTCTGCTACCATCGGCAACCCGCGCGAACTGGCCGAAAAACTCATCGAGGCCCCCGTCCGCCTGATTGACCAAGACGGCTCGGCGCGCGGCCCGCGTCATTTCCTGGTCTACAATCCACCCGTCGTGGATGAGTCTATGGGGCTGAGGAAAAGTTCCCTCTTGGAAAGCGTCCGCCTCTCACAGGAGTTGTATGCCGAGGGACTTCAGCATGTAGTTTTTGCCCGTTCAAGGCGCAGCGTGGAGATGATTTTGAAGTACTTGCAAGAATCAGGCAACCAGGGAACAGGTGATCAGGGACAAGGAAATCAGGAAACCCAATTACCTGATTCGTTATTACCTAATCCCTTGCGGGGGTATCGCAGCGGTTATTTACCTTCCCAACGGAGAGAAATCGAAAAAGGTCTGCGCGACGGCAGCGTGCGGACGGTCGTCGCTACCAACGCCCTCGAATTGGGCATAGACATCGGCGGGCTGGAAGCGGCGCTGCTCGTCGGCTACCCGGGGACCGTCGCCAGCGCGCGCCAGCAGGCAGGTCGGGCCGGGCGCGGACTGGAACCAGCCGCGGCCGTGCTGGTCGCTTCCGCCAATCCGATTGACCAGTTCCTGGCTCATCACCCCGACTACTTCTTTGGCCGTTCCCCGGAGCAGGCGCTCATCAACCCCGACCACCTGCTCATTCTCCTGAATCACCTGCGCTGCGCCATGTTCGAACTGCCCTTCGAGCAGGGCGAAACCTTTGGTGGCCATCCGGTGGACGAGTATCTCGATTTCCTGGTCACAAACAAGGAATCTCATCTGTCGAATG
>JBFMCM010000114.1:0-2894 GCA_040754355.1 Chloroflexota bacterium
AAAAAAGAGTAGATGGGCCGATGCCCATCTACTCGGGCGAACCATTTCCTATTTGCGGCGAAGTTTCAGCTGTTCGGTCAGCGCCAGGTAGCGCTGATAGTCATTGCGGCGCAGATAAGCCAGCAGCCTGCGGCGCTGGCCAACCAGTTTGAGCAAGCCGCGCCGGCTGGACTCATCGTGCTTGTGCGTCCGCAGGTGCTCGGTCAGTTGCATGATACGGCTGGTCAGGACGGCCACCTGGACTTCCGGCGAACCGGTGTCGGTCTCATGGCGGTGGTAATCCGTGATGACCTTTGTCTTTACTTCCTTTGCAAGCGGCATGACGTTTGCTGTTCCTTTCCGTAGATTTTGAGCAGGTCTCCGCACCGGCAGGGTAGGCCGCAGGTGGGACCAGTCAATGCAGGCCGGGATTATACCAGAAAAACCAACCAGGAAAGAGCGTTTTTGGAGGATTACTTTTTCTTGCCAAGATTGCTCAACAATCCTTTCAATTCCTCTTCTTCCCCTTCTTGACTGTTGAAATATTCCGCCATGAACTGGCTCCGCCGCAGACGTAAGGCCATAGCCGCGACTTCGCGCAAGTCAGCAGGCCGGACCTCGAGCCTGCCGTCAGCGGCAGCGTAGGCACGCGCCGCCTCGAACCAGGTGATCTCTGCCCGCAGGCTGTCAATACCCATCTTCTGGACCAGTTTGATGGCCGGTTTGGCGATTTTATCCGGGATGGACACCTTCGCCAGCCGCACCCGGGCTGACTGAACCTCGTCAGCCGCGGCGCGCGTCTCGTCCGCGTAAGCAGTGGAGACCTGGCGCGGATTGGAGAGATAGGCCTGAACGCGGCGATAGGCCTCCAGCCGTTCATCGCCGGCCTCCAGCCCGCGGACGATGACGCGCAGCCCGAAGCGGTCCAGGATTTGCGGGCGGAGTTTGCCCTCCTCCGGATTCATCGAGCCGACCAGTACGAAGCGGGCGCGGTAGGTGGCGGATATCGGTCCGCGCCGGACGGTGTAAGTGCCCTGCGCGGCAGCATCCAGGATGGCGTCCACGATGTCATCGGCCAGGAGATTGATCTCGTCAATGTAGAGAAGGTTCCTGTCTGCCTGGGCCAGGATGCCGCGCCGGACGCGCAGCCTCTCGTGGATGGCGGAGCGTTCGTCAATCCCGCCCACCACGTCCTCCAGCCGGGCGTTGAGCGGCAGTTCGACCAGGCGGACGCGGTCGGGGGCGGCCAGCGGCTGGCTTTCGGCGTATTTCCGGGCGCAGTCCGGGCAGATGGCATCCATGCCGCCGGACTCCACGTCTTCGGGGAGACAGCCATAATAGCAAAGCGAGCGTTCGACTTTGGGAAGTAGGTCCAGCAGGGAGCGGACGGAGGTGGTCTTGGCCGTGCCGCGGGGGCCGACCAGCAGGATGCCTCCCACCATCGGGTTGATCAGCCCGAGCAGGAGCGCCAGTTTCATTTCCTTTTGACCCACAATAGCCAGGAAAGGGAAGGGGAGCGGCTCGACCAAGCCGGCTTCTTCGGGCGCGGTTGGCGGTAGCGACTTGCCGGAGGCGAAGTCTATCAGTTCCTTCAAACTGCGGAAGGAATGGCCGACGCGTTCTTTGGGTTCGCCTTCTTCCGGGACGTTTTGCGCAGGTAATTTGCTGGCAACCATTTCTTTTTCCTTTGGCTTTCACATTCTATACAAATTTACCATTATTTCTTCTGTTCCAGCCTTCTTTTTTGCCTTTCTTTCGCTGCCTCCATGCGCGCCTGTTCTTCAGGCGTCTCAGCCATCAGCGGCGGGACCTGGGTGGGTTTACCATGCTCATCAATTGCTACGTAGACGAGATAGGCCGTGTTGGTGTCCACGCGCATGCCCGTGATGGGATTTTCGGCCACTACCTGCACCTCGACTTCCACCGAGGTGCGCCCTGCGTAGGTCACTTCGGCGTTGAACATCACCAGGTCGCCGATATGAATGGGGTGGCGGAAGACCATCTGATCAATTGCCACGGTCACGGTCCGGTGGGCAGCGTGGCGGGTGGCAGCCAGCGCGCCGGCCTCGTCCACTAATTTCATGATCCAGCCGCCATGTATGTTGCCATGTGTATTGGCATGTTCGGGCAGCATGAACTGCGCCAATTGAATGCGCGAGGCGCGCACAGGTTTGGGCTCGTGAATATGAGACATGCTAATCCATATCCTGGCGGAGTTCTCCTGCATCCGTAGTGTGCAAGCGCTCCGGCTCTTCGAGCAGCACGTCCACGGTCCCGAAACGCAAGTCTGCCATCAGCGGGGCAAGCGGAATGGTAGCCGGGACGGCCAGTTTTGGCGGGTGCGGCGGAGGCATCTTGCGAGGTTTGAGCGTCGAAGTGATTCGCTTGCGCAGGATGCGCGGTTCGGCAGTCAGGTCGCCGACGTAGACGCCGAGCACCGAGTAGATTTGCCGGTCGGCAGTGGCCCAGCCAATCCACTCGCCGATGCGGTTGTAAATATAGGGATAGCATAGAAAGGCCTCCGCGTCGCCGCGTGAGGTATAGATGGGAATGACAGCACGTTGGTTCATGAGTTCACCTTATCAATATCATTATACGTCCAATATCGGTTGACGAAGAAGTTCCAGAGCATCACGATCCCGACCGCGATTGCAAGTGTGAAATTGTTTGCGAGGAAATCGGGGCTGGCGAAAGAAGGGGAAAATTTTGCTAATAATTTTTGCATCAGCGGTTCCCCAAAATGCAGGATGGGGATGCGGATGACTACTCCAGCAAGATTGACGAGGAAGAACATGAGCAATTGCCGCGCCAGCGGCTTCGACCGTGAATCCGGGTATGTCCAATAGCGGTTCCAGAAGAAGTTGCTGGTTACCGCGCAGACGAAAGATATGGAACCTGCCAGAGTGAGAGAAGTC
>JBFMCM010000115.1:0-2455 GCA_040754355.1 Chloroflexota bacterium
CGCAGGCACCGGGCAAACCTGTTTCAATTTCGTCGGGATGAACGGCTTGGTCATTCCTCCTCCTGAATGATGATAGAAAAAACCACGCCGAGGCGTGGTCGAGTAGGGCGGGTGGGGGTCGAACCCACACGATGTCTCCACCGGCGGATTTTAAGTCCGCTGCGTCTGCCAATTCCGCCACCGCCCCGTCGGCGCAATTATACAACCTTTTTCCGCCAACTCGCAAAGGACGAGGCGAAATGGACCCAGAACGGGGACAATCGTCCCTCTACCCTGGCCTCCCGGATGACCATCCGCAGCCCCTCCGGACCGGTGAACTGCGGCGTGACCAGCCGGCCTGCGCCAATCTCGAGGGCCGTGTGCGCGTCCGAGCCGGCCGTCCCAGGCAGGTTGTGGAGGCAGGCGAATGCCTGTGCCTTCAAGTTTTCCCTTCGAGACAGACAGCGTGCGTTGAAAACCTCGATAGCATCCACCAAGGGAACAATTTCCAGCAAATCGTCCGGTTTCCACGCGCCGCTGCGCCAACTGTCGAAGGGATGCGAAACGCTGATGAACGCCCCCTGCTCCCGCAGCCGATGGATAGTCTCAAGTGGTGAGAGACCAGGAGGTATCTCCTCTGTCACGAAAGAGGCCAGGATCTCGCCGCGGGCCGTCATGATCTCCTCGCCGACAATGACCAGTTCCGGGTCGAGGGCGTGCGCGGCAAGCGCTCCGGCGATGGTATTGTGGTCGGTAACAACCACCCGGTCCAGCCCGCGGCGCCGGGCGGCGCGGACGAAGTCCGCCGGGGAAGTGAGGCAGTCCTTGGAGGCAGAGGTGTGGGTGTGGAAGTCCACGCGGAATACAACAGTCATTCTTGGTCAACCTTTTCGTGCCAGAGGGCAATTGTGGTATGATTATCTTGAGTGGACATCGTAGCGCTGGGAGCGGTGACGAACCTTTCTGTTCCCGGGAGAAGTGGATATGCAAAATGATGCTTCAACTATTCTAGACGAAACGTCACTGAGAATCTTGCTTGTCTTATCCAGTAAGCAGGCTCTGTCCATTGCAGAAATCGCCAGAGCGGTTGACCTGGATGAACAAAAGGTAAGCAGCATTCTGAGATTTTTACAACATAAGCATTTTGTTATGGGCGAAAAGGGTAAATATAAAATCTCAAGAGAAGGAATAAATTACCTCTACGAAAAAGGAATGTCGCTGCCGAAATCGGGTGAAGCCTCGAAAAAAATCAACCAAGATTTACCCATTCCTCTATTTGGTTCGTGGAATGATGTCCTCATCTGGTTTGGGATTGTCTCTGCTCTCATTATTCTACTCTTTATTCCAATACTATACGCTGTTAATTATATCGAGAGCAGCACGTTAAAAGTTTTTCTTATCGTTATTTCTGTATGTATTTGGCTCGCTATCATAATATTCCTGATTAAAAATTCCTTCCTGAGCGTGCCAGAATATGAACGTAGGGTAATCTTCAGGCTCGGGAAATGCATTGGGGCAAAAGGACCAGGCCTGATCGTCATCCTCCCATTCCTGGATAAAACAAAATCGGTTGACCTGCGTGTCAGGCATCAGGAAGTCCCTCATGAGATGTGCATCACACAAGACAATGTCCAAATCAATGTGGACTTCGTTTTCTATTGGAAGATTCAACAACCTGTGTGGAGTGTCACAAAGGTTACTGACCCGGAAGAGTCAATTCGCCTTCTGGCAACGGCTTTGTTACGCGCCGTAATCGCCCACTTCCCCTTCAACGACGTGCTGAACAAACGCGAGAGCATCAACGACATGTTGAAAGAAAAGATTGACGAGATCAGTTCGGAGTGGGGTGTATATGTGACTACGATGGAGATTCGCGAAATCCAGCCGCCCGAGGAAATCGTCAAATCCATGCACAAGCAGCGTGAAGCAGAATGGCTCCGCCAGGCAACCGTGATCAGCGCTGACGCACAAGCCCAGGCGCTTCGATTGCTTTACGAAATCGCCAATGTTATTGATGAGAAAACATTGAGCCTGAAATATTTCGAAATGCTCAAAGATTTGGGACAGGGGGAATCGACGAAGTATATCTTCCCCCTGGAATTGACCAATCTCGTAAAACCTTTGCTCAATGCGTTAGGCGGTAAAGGGATCGGAGACTCACCACAACCGAACAGCGGCGTAATCGATTCCAAACCGGATGAAAACCAGGGTTAGTCTCGGACGATTATTCCCCCACCAGGGAGAGTGGTCCTTTGAGGAGGCCCTTAGAAAGGGCCTTACTCAATGAGTTCTCCACTCATGGAAGATTGTAAGAGAACCAAATCATCCGATTGTAGAATATGGTCCGGACGGATGCCAACCGAAATGGCGATACAAGCAAGGGCATATATAAAACCGCGCCGTACGTCTACATCCATCGGATTATTCGATGCCTGTATACGAGACGACAGGTTGATGCCGATTAAAATCCTCAATA
>JBFMCM010000115.1:2555-5174 GCA_040754355.1 Chloroflexota bacterium
CGGATGCCAACCGAAATGGCGATACAAGCAAGGGCATATATAAAACCGCGCCGTACGTCTACATCCATCGGATTATTCGATGCCTGTATACGAGACGACAGGTTGATGCCGATTAAAATCCTCAATATATCATCTCGAAACCACGGTTTGGTATTATTGCCTTCAAACATATTTTCACCAATTGTATTATTATAGAACAATAGTTCTATTATGTCAATGTTTTAGAACGTGAAATCTATGGCTTTCTCAAAGTAGTGTCTAGACAGCGTTCGGGTCGGCGTTTGCAAATAAAACCTGTACATTTATGGCAATGCGAGCACGCTAAAGGTTCGTTGAACGAAAATCTTTGTCGGCCATCACCGTTTTGCTTCTATGTCAACCTACTTTGAGAACGCCATAACGTGAAATCTTTCTAATCTTACTGGCATATATACTGCTTGAATAATAGAACCGGCCATGTCTCACCTCCCCCATTCCAACGACTTGCTTATAAATTCTGAAACTCAGGCGAAACTAAAGAGTTCCTTTCCTTTCGTCGCCCTCGAATCGACCGTCATCACCCACGGACTGCCTCGCCCCCAGAATTTGCAACTGGCGCGGGATATGGAGCGCGTCGTACGCGAAAACGGTGCCGCGCCTGCTACCATCGCTGTCATAGATGGGAAGATCCGCGTTGGGCTGACGGAAGCCGAACTCGAGCGCCTCGCCGGCCTGGACAACCTCCGCAAGATCAGCCGCCGGGACTTTTCCACTGTCATCATTAAAAAAGAATGCGGCGGGACGACCGTCGCTGGGACGCTGTTCGCCGCGCAGCGCGCCGGGATCAAGGTCTTTGCCACAGGCGGGATTGGCGGCGTCCACGACGTGGAGACGCTGGACATATCCACTGATTTACAGGCACTGGCGGATACACCGATGATCGTCGTATGTGCCGGGGCAAAAGCCATCCTCGACCTGCCGGCCACGTTGGAATATCTCGAAACGATGGCCGTGCCGGTCATCGGATACCAGACCGACGAATTTCCGGCCTTTTACTCCCGCCAAAGCGGACTAGGTGTCAGCGCCCGGCTGGACTCACCTGAAGAGATCATCCGGTTTGCCAAAACGCACTGGGAACTGGGGATGAAATCCGCCGTGCTGGTCTGCCAACCGCTTTCGCCAGAAGAAGAAATCCCCCAGGAGAAAATCAATACAGTCATCGAGCAAGCGCGGCACGAGGTCCGCGAACAAGGCATCCACGGCCAGCCGCTGACCCCCTTCCTGCTCGCCCGTCTAGCCGAACTGACCGGCGGCGAGTCGCTGCGTGCCAACCTGGCGCTTCTGCTGAATAACGCAAAACTGGCCGCGCAAATCGCCTGCGCCTTGAACCTCCTGGAAAAGCAAAAAACCATTTGAAACACAAAGGACACCAAAGTTCACAAAGGTTTTCCGTATGGTTTTCCCTTTGTGCTCCTTCGTGTCCGTCGTGTTTAATTTCTCACTTAGGCGGTGTCTGAGTCGGCCAGCGCGTGTCAGTCGGACGAGGCGTGGACGATGGGAACGGCGTCCGGGTCGAGGTCCGGGAAACGGTCGGGGTTAGGGTATAGGTGGGGGTTGGCGGGTCACCCGTCACACGGAATTCGCCCAGTACTTTCCATTCCATACCAACGAACATGATTACCTGGTATGTCCCCGGCAACCAGTCCTCAGCCGGCGGGTTCCAGGAAGAATAAGCATACCCCCCTGTGCCGCCCTGCCAGGGTTCGGTTTCGTAATAAACCAGTTCACCGTCGCGGTACCACAGCGCCGTCCATTGCGCACCTTCGTTCATGCCGTCGTATGAAAACGCGGCAAAGAGGCCTCCCACCGGGTTCTCGAAAACTGTCTGCGGGTCCACCGGCAGGAAATCGGAAATCGTGCGCGAAAACTGGATCGGGCTGAAGATTGCTCCTGCGTTCGGCGTCACCGTGCTGATGAACTGGATGGCAATCGCTTCCGGCATGAAAGGCGTCGGCGTTATGGTGGGCGTGTAACTTATGGCCGGGGTCAGCGTGATGCTCGGAATCTCGGAAATGGTCGGCGTCAGGCTGATGGTAGGTGTCAGGGAGGCCGTCTGGGTTGGGGAGGGAGTCGGGCTGGGCGGGAAGTACGTATAAGCAATCGGCTCGGCAAAACGCCCGATCAAGAAAGCCAAACACGCCAGCATGGGGGCCAAGACCAGCGTCCACACGCCGCCAGCCACCTGCTTTCGACGCAGGCGATAATAAGCCACCTTGTCTGCCCTGCGGATGCGCCGGATGCCCTGCCAGATGCTCGCCAGCGCTCCCAGGGTCACCAGGATGACCGTCATCACCACAGCATCGTGAATATCCAAGTTCATCGCCAGGATTATACCTTCTTGACGACCTGCCAGGAACGTGCTACATTTTTGCCATGCTCGTCTTCCTCAAACTTGGCGGCTCGCTCATCACCGACAAGACCCGCCCCTACACCCCCCGCCTCGAAACGATCGCGTCCCTGGCGGAACAAATTGCTGCCGCTTTACAAGAAAATGCGGATCTGCGCCTCGTCCTCGGGCACGGTTCCGGCTCTTTCGGCCACCAGGCTGCCAGCCAGTTTGGCACCCGCCTGGGCGTTTCT
>JBFMCM010000116.1:0-9097 GCA_040754355.1 Chloroflexota bacterium
GGTCGCTTTGCTCCTGGGAGCCTTTCGCTATCAACTCTCGATCCCGAAAATAGACGCCTACCACATTGCCTGGTACAACGACCGCCAGTACGAACTGCTCGTCACCGGGACAGTCGCCGCGCCGCCCGACGTGCGCGATGCTCACATCAACCTGCGCGTGCGCGTCGCCGCAGTGGACACGGGCGACGGCGACCTGCAAGCGGGCGGCCTGCTGCTCGTCCGCGTGGAGGGGGATGAGACCTACCAGTACGGCGAGGTCATCCGCCTGCGCGGCAAGGTCAGCACGCCGCCGGAGAACGACGAATTTTCCTACCGCGATTATCTCGCCCGGCAGGGAATCCACTCTTTTATGTCGGACGCGACCGTCACGCGCCTGCCCTTCCCACGCGCCGGTACTCTCTTCCTGCGCTGGGTCTATGATTTAAAAGTCCAGGCCCTCACTAATATTTACGCAATCTTCCCCGACCCCGAAGCCTCGCTCCTGGCGGGCATCCTGCTCGGCGAGGACAACGGCCTGCCGGCCGACCTCCAGCAGGCTTTCAAGAACACCGGCACGGCGCACATCATCGCCATTTCCGGATTCAACATCGCCATCATCGCCGCCCTGTTCGTGATGCTCTTCAGCCGCCTGCTCGGCCCGCGCCGCGGACCCTGGGCGGCGGTCGCCGGGATCGTCGTCTACACCATCCTGGTCGGGGCGGAGGCCTCGGTGGTGCGGGCCGCCATCATGGGCGGTCTGGGGCTTTTTGCCCGGCAGGTGGGCCGCCGCCAGACAGCCCTCAACACCCTGACATTCACCGCCGCGGTAATGTGCCTCATCAACCCGTTCACGCCTTGGGACGTGGGCTTTCAACTTTCCTTCTTTGCCACCCTCGGCTTGATCCTCTACGCGGCGCCCTTCCAGGCCTGGGCAGTAAAAGTCATCTCCCGCTTCGCCCTGCCCGCGGTGGCCGACAAGATCGCCAAGCCGCTTTCCGAATATGTGCTCTTCACCCTGGCCGCCCAGTTGACCACCCTCCCCATCATGGCCTGGCATTTCGGGCGCATCTCGCTCGTCTCGCTCATCGCCAACCCGTTCATCCTGCCCGCCCAGCCGCCGGTGATGATCCTGGGCGGGCTGGCGCTGCTGATGAGTTTCATCCACCTGCCCCTCGGACAGGTTTTCGCCTGGATCGCCTGGCCCTTCCCCGCCTACACCATCCGCCTGGTGGAACTGATCGACCGCCTGCCGCACGGCGTGGTCATCCTGGGCGATTTCTCGTTCCTGTTCGTCCTGGCCTTCTATGCGATCCTCTTTCTCCTGACCTTCAGCGGGGGGCGCGTGAAAGAAACCTTGCGCCTCGCGGCTGCACCCGCAGTGCTGCTCTCCGCCCTTGCCATTCTCACCTTCCTGACCTGGCGCGCGGCTTTCGCGGTTCCCGATGGGCGTCTGCACATCACCTTCCTGGAGGTCGGCTCCGCGGATGCAATTCTCATCCAGACTCCCTCCGGGCGGCACATCCTGGTGAATGGCGGCCCTAGCCCTTCGGCCCTCTCCGACGGCCTGGGGCGGCGTCTCTCGCCCTTCGACCCCTCCCTGGACTGGCTCATTGTCGCTGCACCGCAGGAGCAGCAGATGGCCGCCCTGCCGCGCACCCTGGAGCGCTTCCCGGTGGAGAACGTTCTCTGGGCCGGCAACTTCCAGGCCTCCTATTCAGCCGGGCGGGTGGACGAGCGGCTGACGGCCAACAGCATCCCGGTCACGCGCGCCGAGGCCGGGTACACACTGGACCTCGGGTACGGAGGCCGGCTCGAGGTCCTGAGCGCCACCGAGCGCGGGGCAGTCTTGCTGGTGGAATGGGGCGAGTTCCGCCTCCTGCTGCCCATCGGCCTGAATTTCGACGCGCTGGCCGAATTGGCTGACGGGGAAGAGGTAGGCACGGTGGATGTCCTTCTGCTGGCCGATTCGGGCTACGCGCCGCTGAACGGGGAGGATTGGATCGTCAACCTGTCGCCGCAGGTTTTCATCCTGAGCGTGGCCGCGGATGATGAATTCGGACTGCCCGACGAAGATGTGCTGGCATTGACCGCTGGCCGTACGCTCCTGCGCACCGACCAGAACGGCTGGGTCGAAGTGACGACAGACGGGCAGGATTTTTGGGTGGAAATGGAACGCAGATGAACCATCAAACCTCAAAAAAAATCCCCGGAGTTTTTGAAACTGCGGGGATTTTTCGTTGAGGTATGGACGTAATCGTTCAAGGTGCATCCGTCAGCAACGGTCAATGGGGCTAGAACAACCCCCGGATGGTCAGCAGCAGCCCAAAGATGATGAACGGGATGCCGACGATAGCCCCCACCACGGTGACCGTCAGCACCACGCCGACGATGAGGAAGACCAGGCCGAGGATGACCGCCACCAGCCGTCCCGTGGCGGCCAGGATGAGTTCCACCAGACGCCAGACGGCCCAGAACGGCCAGAGATACCAGGGGATGCGTTTCTTCTCTTTCGTTTCAGACATTTCAACCTCCAGGGTTATCTTCTCAAGCACAAGAAGGGGAGGATGGGGGTGCATAAAGCGAAGCCGCCCGCACACCCCCCAGTCCCCATGTTAGGCGAGGATGCCTCCAGGAAAATATACGTTTATGAGGAACGAAAGTGTCGGTGTTGGAGTAGAAGAGGGCGGTAATATGAATGTGAATACCGCCATGCTCATCAAAGCAATGAGAAGCGCCGCCAGCAGCAAAATCCCCAGCAGAATCAGCGCCCCTTTCCAGAACCGGCTCGGCTTCCGTCCCGGCACCGCGCCCCACGGGACGAGCATCATCACCACTGTGATGTTGTCCTGCCCGCCGCGTTCGCAGGCCAGGTCCACCAGGGCTTGCACGGCAGGCTGGAGGTCCAGGCCGCGCACTGTGGGTTCGATCTCCTCGTCGGGGACTACGTCGGTCAGGCCGTCGGTGCAAAGCAGGAGCAGGTCGCCCGGCAGGAGGCGCAGTCCCTGGTGGGAGCGCGCCTGGGTGTCGGTCTCGTCCTTCGCCAGGCGCAGGCGGATGTCGGCCTGGGGCGGCTTGGAGGCGCCCAGGTAGCGGCGAATGACATGGGCATTGGGGTGCTTGTGCACCTCCTGCGGGTCGAGGATGCCCTTTTCGACCGCCTCCTGCACCCAGGTATGGTCCACGGTCAACTGCATCAGGCTGCCGTTGCGCAGGAGATAGACGCGCGAGTCCCCCACCGAAGCAATGAACAACTGGCTTCCCACCACCCAGGCACAGGCGCAGGTGGTGCCCATGCCCAGGCGCTGGGTATCGTCCTTGGCGCGGGCGGCAATCGCCTCGCTGGTCACCTGGATGGCATGGTCGAGGATGGCCAGCGGGTGGCGCCCGTCGGACTGCGCCACCATGTGGCTGATGGTCTCCACAGCCATTTCGGCGGCCACTTCACCGGCGCGGTGCCCGCCGATGCCGTCGGAGACGATGGCAAAGACGGAGGCTGCCTCGCCTTTTTCCCCGAGCCGATAGGAGGATATGGCGAAACGGTCTTCGTTCTGACGGCCTCCCATGCCCGGATGCGTGGCCGCGGCGACATGCAGGTGAGCACGCGGGACGCGTTTCATTTCTTCACCTCGATGACGCGCGGGGCGGGGACTTCGGGCGGCCGGCGCAGCATGAAGCGGTAGGAGATGCGCCCTATCTGCAGCACGTCGCCGTGCCGGAGCGGGCGCGGGGCTGCGAGCGGCTCGTAATTCACCCACGTCCCGGCCACGGATTTTTCATCCGACAGCATGAACTGGCCGTTCTCTGCTTTCAGCCGGGCATGCAGGGGCGAGACGGACGGGTCGTCCAGGACGCGCGTCGCTTGGATGGGATCGGAGCCGAAGGTCATTTCGGGAACCGTCACCGGGATGGGCGGCGCGGTGACCGGCTGGCCGTCGTCTTTGAGGCGCAGCAGGTAGGCCTCGGATTGTTTGACGGGGGTCGCGCGTCCCAGCAAACGGCGGGGAGCCGTCTTCGGCTCGATTTCCACCTCGGCAGTCAGCGGGTCCTGCCTGGACCTGGCGCCGGCTTTCCGTTTCGTGGCCTTTCCCGTCCCCCTGCGCCCCACCAGGAGCGTGATTGCCAGCGCCGTGCCCGCCACACCGACCGCGCCCAGCACCACCCACAGGCTGTTACGCGCCAGGAAAGCCAGCCCCCCGCGCTCCGGCTGGACGACCGTCACGGTGACCATGATGCCCAGGCTGGTTTTTTCCAGCCCCAGGCTGTCGGCGGCCTGCAATTGCAGGATATGGTCGCCGCTCTGGGTGTAAGCGCTCAAATCCCAGGTGAACCGGTCGAAGGGCTCGGCCGTGTTCTCGTCAACCAGCGCGCCGTCCACGTACAGGGCGGTGCGGACGAGCGGCCGCGTGATTCCATCCGGGAATTCGATGATGGCTTCGATTTCCTGCGAATTTGGCAGGAAAGCGGCAAAATTGGTATCCCGCGGGTCGGCCCCCTGGCGGACGACCTGCCCTGGCGGGGCCACCAGGATCGGGTTGGGCGGTTGGACGTTCACGTCGAAGGAGAGGGCCTCGGACGTGATCGTCCCGCCATCGAAAACCACCTGAGCGGCCAGCGTATGCGTCCCGGCTGCCCGGATGGCGGAGGCGTAGGTCAGGGTGTAGGAATGGCGCAGGGGGGTGAGGTATGTTTCCGGGTCGGGCAGGGTTTCGTCGCCGGAGAAAAGGGCATACGCGCCGCCAGTCAGGATGGACAGGTCCTTCAGAGCCGTCGCGCCAGAGGTGGAGAAGAAGTCGCTGGAGGCCACGATCCAGACGTGGACTCGCACCTCCAGGCCAACGGCGCGCTGGGTCAGGTTTTGCAGGGCTGGGATGGACTCGGCCTCCGGCGGGGAAGCGATGTACAGCACGACGCGCTTCATGCCCGTCTGCCCACCCGCCACGGAGACGGCATCCAGGGCGTCCGAAAGCGTGTCGAGGTTGGAGACAAGGGTCTGCAGGTCGGGCTGGTAGGCGTTCAGGGCATCCCGGAACGCCAGGCCGGAGGTCAGGTGCAGGGAGGCCGTCCCACCGTTCGGGACCAGACTCAACTCATCGCCGAAGGTATCTGCGTGGGCGGTGGCCCAGTTCCCCAGCACAATATTGACCTTGTCCAGGCGGGTGACGGCGTCTGTATCGCGGAAGGCGAAGGCCGCGCCGGCGTCCAGCGCCACGGCAAACTGCACGCCCGGCTGGGTCTCTTGCAGGCTGGTCGGGATGATGGATTGATTGTCTTCGAGCAGGGTCAGGTGGGCAGCCGTGAGGCCAGTGACGAAGTTCCCGGAGGCGTCGAAGACGTCCAGCGCGGCGGAGATGGTTGGATAATCGGAAGTGTCGAGGGCGAACAGCGCGGCGCGCGCCGAGGTCTGGGCGCGGGCGGGAAGACCGCCTACAAAACTCAAAAATATCGCCAGTAAAACAATGCCTGTCTTGCGCACGTTCTGCATTTTACTACTACTCAGTATTCTTCTCTTCCGCTTCCACGATCTCCCCCGGCGGCAGCTCCTGCTCTGCCTGGCGCGAAGGCAACTTGATCCACTTGCTCGCCCCGGCCCAGCCGAGAAGAATCGCACCGACCGCCGTCCCGGTCACCTGGAAGGGGACGCCCGCCAGGACGCCCATCACCAGTCCCTTGGCGACCGACTCGCCCCACTCGTCTTTGGCAAGATAGCGCTGCACGAACAGGGTGGTGACGAAGCCGATCCCGCCGACGGTGAAACTGGTCAGCATGAGGGCAAGGGGGTCAATGATCTCGATCCAGCCAAAGATGTTATCCAGCACGATGGTGGTCAGCGCGGCCAGTGGATGAATCGGCGCGGGCGGCACCGGGCGGCGGGATTCGGCAGGGGTCGGCTTAATCGGCTCAATCTGGTTTGCCATGTAATACTCTCCTCTTCGTCAATCAACAATCCTCAATCACCAATCCACAATCATCAATCCACAATCCACTCACTCCCATTCGATGGTCGCGGGCGGCTTGCTGGTAATATCATACACCACTCTGTTGATTCCGTGCACCTCATTGACGATGCGGTTGGCCACCCGCGCCAGCAACTCGTGCGGCAGGCGCGCCCAGTCGGCGGTCATGAAGTCGTCGGTGACCACGGCCCGGATGGCGCAGGTCTCCTGGTAGGTGCGCTCGTCGCCCATCACGCCCACCGAACGCACCGGCAGCAGCGCGGCGAACGCCTGGCTGGTTCCTGCGTTTTTACCCAGCAGCCCGGCGCGGGACAACTCTTCGGTGAAAATCGCGTCCGCAGCCCGCAGGCGGGCGACGCGCTCCGGCGTCACCTCGCCCAGCACGCGCACGGTCAGGCCCGGACCCGGGAACGGCTGCCGCCAGACCAGGCTTTCCGGCAGTCCCAGCGCTTCGCCCACCGCCCGCACCTCGTCCTTGAACAGGTAGCGCAGCGGCTCGACCAAGGTGAGTTCCATATCTTTGGGGAGACCACCCACGTTGTGATGGCTCTTGATCTTGGCTGCCTTGGCCCGGTCCGGCGCGGCCGATTCGACCACGTCCGGGTAGATCGTACCCTGCACTAAAAATTTCGGCGCGCCGAGTTTCTTCGATTCCCGCTCAAAAATCCGGATGAACTTCTCGCCGACGATCTTGCGCTTCTGCTCCGGGTCAGTGACGCCTTTCAGCGCAGCGAAAAACTCATCCGAGGCCTCCACCGCCACCAGTTCGGCGCCCATCTGCTCGCGGAAGGTCTTCACCACCTGCTCCGGCTCGCCCTGGCGCAGCAGGCCGGTGTCCACGAAAACGGCTACCAGTTGGTCGCCAATCGCCTTGTGGACGAGCGCCGCCGCGACGGACGAATCCACGCCGCCCGACACCGCCGCCAGGACGCGTTCCTCGCCCACCTGGGCGCGGACGCGATTCATACTCTCCTCGATGATGGAGGCCGGCGTCCAGTCCGGGGCGCAGCCGCAGACCTCCAGCGCGAAATGCTCAAGCAACTGCGTTCCATTGGGCGTGTGGTGCACTTCGGGATGGAACTGCACCGCGAAATACTTGCGCTCGAAATCGCCCATCGCCGCGATGGGACTGTTGCCCGATTTTGCCAGGGTGACGAATCCCTCCGGCATACGGGTGATCCTGTCGCCGTGCGACATCCAGACTTTGGACAGAACATCCAGCATCGTTCCGGGGATTAACGGCTGGATTTCCGCCGGGCCGTACTCGCGTTCGGTCGAGGGGCTGACCGTGCCGCCAAGCGTATGGGTCAGCAGTTGCATCCCGTAGCAGATGCCCAGGATGGGCAGGCCGCTCTCGAGAATGTACGGGAGCAGGGTCGGCGCACCCTCAGCGTAGACCGAGGCCGGTCCGCCGGAGAGGATGAAGCCGCGCGGCCGGAGGGCCAGCACGGTTTCGGCGGGCGCGTCCCAGGGGAAGAGTTCGCAGTAAACGTGCGCCTCGCGCACCCGGCGGGCGATGAGTTGGGCGTATTGGGAACCGAAGTCGAGGATGGCGAGGGAGGTGTGCATGATTTTATTTTCCCTCACCCCTCGCCCCTCTCCCCCCGGGAGAGGGGATGGGGTGAGGGAGGTCAGAAACCAGATGAAAATGCAAATGCGGGAATTCCTGGTACTCCCCGCCGTTGACGATGAGCCGCCAAGCCGTCAGGTGGTACTCGTCCACGAGGGATTGGACGGCAGTGACCAGGTCCGCCAGGAAGGGGCTGGCAGGATTCAGGCGCTGCCCTGAGCCTGTCGAAGGGTCCGCGAACGTGCGAACGGCGGCTTTCGGGACGAGGAGCACGTGGAAGGGATAGGCCGGTTTTGGGTGGAAAAAGGCCAGCAGGGAGTCCGTCTCGCGCAGGCGTTCGACGGGCAGGGCGAAGGGAAGGTGGTTCAGCATCCAGATGAAGATCCGGTAGAAGAGAGGGTGGCGCAGGAGGCGGTAAGGGCGACGCATACCCTTCGGGTACATCGTGCGTCGCCCTTACGCATCAAAAATGATTTGGCCGTCATCCATGGACCTGACGACCGCCAGCGCCTCGATGGGCACGCCCAACGAGGCAAGGGTTTCCCGCCCGCCCTCGAAGGACTTCTCGATCAGCGTCCCGATGCCGACGATCTGCGCCCCGGCGGTCTGCGCCAGGCGGACGAGGCCCAGGATGGTCGCGCCGGAGGCCAGGAAGTCGTCAATGATGAGCACGCGCTCGCCGTCTGCCAGGTATTCGGGCGAGACGATCAGTTCGGTCATCACGCCCTTGGTGTGCGAGGGCGCCAGGGTCAGCAGGACGGCGTCGGGCATGGTGACCGGCTTGGTCTTGCGGGCATAGACGACCGGGATGCCAAGGTGCAGGGCGGTGGTGAGGGCCGGGGCGATGCCGGAAATCTCGGCGGTCAGCACCTTGGTGGCCCGGATGCCCGCGAAGCGGCGGGCGAACTCGCGCCCGCACAGGTCCATGAGAACCGGATCCACCTGGTGGTTGATGAAACTGTCCACCTTGAGAATGCCGTTCTTGAGTACTTTCCCGTGCAAAAGAATGCGTTGTTTGAGTTCTTTCACAAATGCCTCCATCAGGCCGAAGTTGAAGACTTCGGAGTCCGTTTTCTATGTCCAGACATTTTACAATGCCCTGAAAGAACGCGCCAGAGGAATATGTTAGAATACCGTCCATGACCGAGGAACCCATCCTGGTGCTGGCCTCCAATTCGCCCCGCCGGCACGAACTATTATCGCTGGGCGGCTGGGACTTCCTCGTCCGCCCGGCGGATGTGGACGAGAGCCTGCGCCCCGGCGAAGCGCCCCGGACCTATGTCCTGCGTCTGGCCGGGGAGAAAGCCAGGGCTTGCGCTGAGTCTGCCCGCCCCGGCGAGACCATCCTCGCCGCCGACACTGCCGTTACAATAGACAGCGAAATCCTAGGCAAACCGGTCAGCGCGGCCGAGGCGGTGGACATGCTGCGCCGCCTGCGCGGGCGCAGGCACCAGGTCTGCACCGGCATCGCCGTGTTGGATGTGGACAGTGGTACTCTCGTCACCGACCTGTGCGTCACCGACGTGCCGATGCGCGCTTACAGCGAAGAGGAAATCCAGGCCTATGTCGCGACCGGCGACCCGCTCGACAAGGC
>JBFMCM010000117.1:0-13255 GCA_040754355.1 Chloroflexota bacterium
GGGAAAGGCTCGATCTTCTGACCACGATCAACAACATCAAGGATGGAATACGGCGTCTGAAGGATGCAGAGTGGAAGAATGATGAATCGCTTCTATCCGCTGCGCAGGACCAGTTTCAGACCTGGCTGCCCAGGTTGTCCCCCTGATCCCTCGGCAAGTTCTTTTATTTTTGATATACTTATTGTGTCAGACAATATCAGCAATTTATATCCCTGCATCTTTGGAGAGAAAAGAAAAATGGCTTTTTCCCGCCAAATCCTCCGGATACGATGGAGCCAGAATTCTTTCTGGAGGCATGTCGATGGTCTACCGCATCCTGATCACTTTGTCCGAAGTCGAGGCGTCCGGCCTGGCGCAGTTATCCACCCGCGATGTGCGCTCGCCGCGCGAGCAGATCCGTTACCTGCTGCGGCGCGAACTGATCCAATCCGGGTACATCGATCCTGCGCTTGGGACCGGTACAGCCCGCGACATCACTCCCCCACAACCCTAACCCCCGGAGGTCAACCGTGTCAGAAAAAGAAGCAGGCGTCCCTGCCAGGACGCCCACATCCGAAGGCTCAGAGAGCCAAACTGCTGAACAAAATTATAGCACATACGCGCAAGCCATGCAGGTCAACTACAACGCCTTATTGGGATCGATCCCGGAAAATGTGCGCCCGATGATTCACAAAGGCATCCAGAACATCCTGCGGGAACAACTCGAATCCACCCCGGACCTGGCCGCGCTCGTCTCCCCGATCTCGGTCCAATCTGCGCAGGTCATCCTGCAGACGGACTACCCGCCCCCACTGACCATCGTCGAGAACCTGCTGCCGGTCGGGCTCGGTTCCTTGAGTGGGCGTCCCAAGATCGGCAAATCCTGGCTGGCACTGCAGCTCTTCCGCTCGATGTCCACCGGGGAACCCTTCCTCGGTCAGAAAGTGACCCCGGCGCGCTCCCTGTACATCGCACTGGAAGATTCGGCCCGCCGGCTGAAAGATCGCATGCTGAAGCAGGCCTGGCCGGCGAGTGGCCAGTCGGTGGACTTCCTGTTCGGGACCGATTTTCGTGAGCAGGTCGGTCTGCTCGACCGCGGCGGACTGGATGTATTCAAACGACTGCTGCTGACCCATGGTTACCGTCTTGTGGTGGTGGACACGCTGAGCCGCGCCCTGGGAGCCGACCAGCGTGATGAGGGCGAGGTTACCTGGGCACTGGGTCCCCTCCAGGAGTTTGCCGGTCAGCAGGAGATCTGCATTCTGTTCATCGACCACCATCGCAAGCCATCCGGCCTGTCCCCTTCCCCGGTGGATGACATTCTCGGCTCGACTGCCAAGGCCGGCGTCCCGGATGTGATCTGGGGCATCTACCGCGAGCAGGGCAAGCCGATGGCCACCCTGGAGGTGGTCGGGCGCGAGCTGGACCAACAATCCCTGCCGGTGGCTTTCAACCCCCAGACCTTCTGCTGGGAATTGACCACCCTCCTGCCCCAACGCAAAGGTGAGATCCTTGAACTTCTGGCCGATATTGGACCGGCCAACGTCAACCAGATCGCCAGTGCCTTGGGTAAACCGGTCTCCCACACATCCACACGCCTGCGGGAACTCCGCTCCGAGAACAAGGTCATCTGCATCAAGGATGGAAAGCAGACGATCTATTCCCTTCCGCCATCCGGAAACAATTACATAGTTACAACAGTTACACCGGTTGAACAGCAGGAAGTTCTGTAAGTGATGTAAATGATGTAATCGAGGAAATATGTTGAACCAAGTACAAATCCAACACGCCCGCAGCGCCGATCTGCTCCAATTTGCCGGGCAGTACACACGCCTGAAGCACGTCGCCAGTTCCGGCGGCGGCGAGTGGGCCGGACCGTGTCCCATCCCAGGTTGCCGCTGCCATCGGGACGGCTTCCGCGTACAGCCGGGGCAGAAGCGCTGGCTGTGCCGCAACTGCACGGACGGCAAGTGGCAGGATGCCATCGCCCTGGTCATGCGCATCGAAGGTCTGCCCTTCGGGGATGCGGTCCAGCGCCTGGCCGGCGCTGCTCTCCCAACCGCCCCTGTCCAGGTTTCCCCAGCCTGCAATGGAGTAAGCATGCCACCTTCAATTACCTGGCAAATGCGCGCCGGGGAAGTCATCCTAAGGGCGCAGGAACTGCTCTGGGGACAGGCCGGGGCGCAAGCGATATCCTGGGATGTTCCCGATCCCCAGACTGGCATAGCGAAGCCTGCCCGCCTTTCCCCGCTGGACTGGCTGCGGAGGCGCGGGTTGAAGGATGAGACCATCCAGAAATTCAAACTCGGGTGGATCCCGCGAGATTCCCGGGATGATGCCCGGCACTGGGGGATGGCGGGCAAACCGCTCTACTTGTTTCAGGGGATTGTCATCCCCGGCATGGTGGGCGCGACATGCTGGTACATCAAAGTGCGCCGGCCGCGCGGCAAGCCCAAGTACCTGCACGTGCGTGGCTCACGCCCGGCGCTATTCATGGCCAACGATCTTGCTTCCCACGCATCGATCTTGTTCTGCGAAGGCGAGTTCGATGCCATGCTGCTGGCCCAGGAGGCCGGCGACCTGGCTGGCATCGCCACGTTCGGAAGCGCCTCCCAGCATCTCGATGTAGCCGCATGGGGGTGGTACCTGCTGCATGCCCGCCGCTTCCTGGTCGCCTATGATGTGGACGGGAAGTCGGAAAATGGTGCGCAAGGCCTGCTAACCCTCCGCCATGCGATCCGGGCGAACATCCCGCAGCTCCAGCCGCTTGACAAGGACCTGACCGACTTCCACAAGAGCGGCGGGAATCTGCGCCACTGGCTCACCTTCTGGCTTTCCAATCAAGGAGGTGTTCCATGACCAGCCCAAAAGCCTATCGCATCGAGGAGATCGGCGGCGATGGGTTCCCGTCCCTGGACGGGGCGCAGCAGGCCGCCGTGGACCCGGTCGCGGATGCCCTGACCATCACCATCCGCCAGATGCTTCAGGATGGCCGCCTGATTGTCCGGAATGGCCGTATCATACCCACCCGCCGCCGCAAATGATCTCATCGTCAACGCATATGCCCGATTACATGCCCCCGCCCCCTGAACTCTCCCCCGGCTCCACGGTCTGGGTGTATTTGCGCGATTCGGGCGGGTCGGCGCAGGAGTTGAGCGTCAAACAGCAGCAGGATGAAGTGGAGCGCTTTTCCGCCCAATACGGCTTGCTCATTCGGCATATCTTCGCAGACGTTGCCCGCACCGGAACAACGACGGTGGGACGGGATGCCTTCAACGATATGATCGACATGGTGGAGGATGCCGAGCTCCGGCCGGATGGATTGTTGTTATGGAATTTTGCCCGCTTTGCCCGCGAGATGGATGATGCATCCTTCTTTAAGGGATTGATCCGCAGAAATCGAATCGTCATTCATTCCATGACGGATCAAGTTGCCCAGGGGGAATTCGGGCGTGTACACGAGGTATTGATCGACTATACCAACGAGAACAAGAGCCGCCAGACATCACGGGATGTGAAGCGCGCCTTGCGCGCGCTGGTCCGGCAGGGTTTTTCCTGCGGTGGCTTTCCCCCGCGCGGCTACAAGGCCGAGCCGGTGGTGATCGGCACAAAGCGCGACAATTCGCCCCGTAAGGTTAGTCGCTGGGTGCCGGACCCGAACCTGTGGGAAGCGGGCAAGATGGCCTGGAGGATGCGCGCCCAGGGAAAGTCATATTATGAGATCCAGGAGGCCACCGGCTGCCGTTTATACCGGTCAAAGGGAAGCTGGGTCTCGTTCTTCCAGAACAAGACCTATCTCGGGATCGGCAAATGTGGCATGGAATTATTCGAGGATCACCATCCCGCCATGGTGGACCGGGAAACCTGGGATAAGGTCCAGGAGATCCAGCAGGCGCATCCACGACGTGGAAACTCAGGTGGGAAGCGCCATCCCCGCCGTCAGGTCACCGTAGCCATGCTGACGGGCTTGGTGGTCTGCATCCACTGTGGCTCGGCGATGGTGTCCAAGAGATATACCCACAGTGGCACCTGGCGCTGCTATATCTGCAACAAGAAATACCTGCAAGGGTACGATGCCTGTGAAGGCCGACAGGTGAATGCTCGTAATGCCGAAGTGGTTGTTCTGGACACCTTGTTGAATCGCATCCTGACCCCGGCCTATTTCAACCAGTTGTTGGCGCGGGTACAGACCCGGCTGGATAACGATCCCGATTTCGACAACCGGATCGCACTCCTCCGCAAATCCCTGGCGGACACCGAACGTGCCATCCAGAACCTGCTGGATATGGTGGAAACCTTCGGGGCACATTCAGCGGTCGACCGACTGCGGCAGCGGGAAGCTGAAAAAGCAACGCTTTCCGCTCAACTTCGGAACCTAGAGAGTCAACTGCACGCCCGACATCTCCAACTCTCCCCGGAAGCGCTCGATGAAGTATTCCATGCCTGGCGTGAGCAAATGACTGATACGCTCGGCCGTCAGGATATCCAAGCGGCCAGGATTATGATCGAGCGATTTATCATTAAGATCGAACTGGGCTATGACCAGGTGCGTATCCGATACAGATATCCACTTGAAGTCGGCTTGGGAAGGCAAGATGAGAAAACGTCGTTGGAAGCGGAACCAATCGAGCGCTCACTGCATGATTTGGATCAAAAAAGTATCCAGTCTATCTATAAGCTCGTCCCCCACCTCGCGAAGAAACCTCTGCCGCCAAGAAAACCAAGGCCGATCAACCTGAGGGATCTGGAGATCTATAGGTTACATACGGGAGAGAAAAAGAGCATCCGGCAACTTGCCGAACAATATCGGTTGTCAGAAATTAGGGTGTGGAATATCTGCACAACGATTAGAAAGCTTAATCCATCAAATCTTGGATAATTATGGATTAATCATGCGTATATCTTTACTAACAGATATATCCTAATTGCCGGCGCTGAAACCTCTATGCTTCAAGCGCAAAAAGCCTCATGATTGCGCTAAGTGTAAAAGTATCTTCGATTTCATCATCACGAATCATTTTAAGAATTTCTTCTTTTGAATAAAACTTAAAATCCATCACACCCTCATCTTGGCTGAGTTGAGTTTTTATTTCCTCAACATCAAGCAAAACCAAACCGACAGGATTTTCGAAAAATGTTGTGTTTTGATATAAGCTACCTACCTTTTGGCTGTTCCTTATTTTACAGTGTCCAATTTCTTCTATAGTTTCTCTTTTTGCGGTTGCAAGATTATCTTCGTCTCTAGGATCAGCAAAACCTCTTGGGCAAGCCCAAAACCATCTTTCAGGAATAGGGCGCCATTCCCATACCAGCCCAATTTCGTTATCTTGATTGCGAATCAAAACCACACTGTTGTTTTTTGATTCTCGTATTGAAAGAGCATCATAAAGATATTGTTCTTCGGGTTTTGCTTTTGATGATTTGACTATATACCGGAGAAGCCTTACATTAAGTTTCTTGTTCTCCAAGATAATATTAGTATCATTTCCCCCAATTGCCCACTCAAATGTTCCTTGGTCATTATTTATTGGGTCTTTAACTAGCGGCACAACTTTGGTCATTTTTTTAATCATGTTTTTCTCTACCTGGTTCACTTCTTATAGTCTGTGATACTACTTTTACTCGTAGTATCCTTTGCAGGAGCGGCTGCATATCGCGCACTTTTTTCCTCTTTTGTGAGGGCTGCATCCTCGCCAAAATCCTCAAGCTGAGTTTTGCTAATCAAATTTCCATCCAAATCTGAACACGCTAAAATTGCTTTATTATTTTCTAGATTTATTCTATATCTACGTTTGTCATAACTTGTAGCCAAGAAAGTATTAATTATCTCGATATGCTTGTTGCGAAAATCATTGTATCGTTGAATTTTCTCATAAAGCTTAGGCTGTTTGCTTCTATCCGTTTCACCCCCAGTTTCTTTTTTCTGTCTTGCCAGATCGATCAATGCATCCATATATTTTTTAATAGATTCCAACCATCTGTCCGATCGCTGATAATCAAAAAAACTCTTCCAGAGTATGGTAGATTCATCCGATGAAACAGGTAAGTCTTTTGGCACAAATGAGTCTTGATTTGATGAAATATCGCGAGTGGCGTCGACGCCCATTTGAGTCTTTTCGTAATTTATTCTTGCCCACTGCCCCAACGTAAAAGCAGCTTCATCACAACCCCATACCCCATCTAATCCCATCAACTCTGCTTGGCTTTCTTGCTCAGCTGATGTGCTTATATATCCAGTAAAATTATAAATACTGTTAATAACCTTAGAAACCCCATCTCGAGCAGACAGGACAGATCCTTGGACTCCACTAAATCGCTGATAATTTGTGTCTCTTATTTCTTCTCTGATTTTGCTTCTGTAGTCGACAGTGCCCTCTTTCAATAGATTGTTGAAAACTGTAATAATATCCATCATTATTGATAATCGTTTGTCGTAAATCTCTGCACTCGCTTTGGCGAGGACCTCAACAAAATAATTTTCAGTTTCTAATTTCTCTTTGGTAAGTTCGGCAATCGACAAAATCATCTCTTCCCTTGTTTTCTTAACAGGGATTGCATCAACAATCAAGTTACGATTGACGGTAAAGAAGTTTAATACTCTTATTAAATCCTCTGCAAGCTGGTATTCTGCTTGATCTGAAATAAATCCTGGGGGAAATTCGATGAAATCTTTCTCTGCTAATAATTTGGCAACATCCACTCTTTTCTGGGCTAATTGGTTCCAGGCAGACAATTCGAAGAAATTGCGCCCATCTTTACCATCTTTTTGAAATAAATACGCGACTAATAAAAAGGGGGTTTTTAAATGCTTGCCACCCGTCGGTTCATGTGAATAATCATAGTTTGCATACCGAAGCGGTACAAGTACATTTTTATTCTGGCTAATATAATATGATGCGCCTTGGATCATATCAGATGCGACTCGCAAGAAACCGACAGAGTCCATGAATTGATTGTTTGGTACCGCAATTCCGTTACCCATTAGTATGGTAGAAATTACCTCGGCTGAGGCTTGTTCTACCCGAAGGCGCCTTGATTCACCACTCCTGTCGAAAAGTTCCTTTGGGGAATATCTGATCGAGTCCAGGCTATTTAAATATCGCCATTTCAAATGACTTTCAATTTCATCAAAAGATGGCTCAATGAACATGGCTATATCCTTTCGATTACTTACAGGTTAGTGAATATATTCTTTTCCTTTTCCTGTAATTCTTGTGATATTGGATTTAACCTCAATCAACCCATGTTCCTCTAGATCTTCAACAATCTGTCGTCGTTTTTCCATCGAATATTTGTGCTCTCGAGCTAAGTAACCATCTAGAGATTCATTCTTTATTATTCCATTTTTATTTATTGCACGTAAAATCACTATCGCTTCATCTTCACTAATAATTAGGGGGGGGATTTCTTGCCTCTGAGGCAAATTAATATTTAATTCACCAATTTTTACCTTACCCTTACCAGTATTAACTATATTCCCATGTGCATTGTCTCGAAAAATCATACCAGGTTGCGGCTTGATGTTTTTTTGCTCTTCTTTTTCATTCTTTATAAACCGACTAACCAATTCTATTGTCTCATTTAGGTTAGCAAGGATACTTAGTACAATAGATGTGGCTGCAATCACCAATAAAATTTCATTCCTGGTTTGTTCTTCCAATGCTGGAAGGACAATCTTTTTCATCGCCAAAGCTATTAATGAAAGTATTGCTATAATTATTAATGTGTATGTTATGACTTTTTTTATCATAGTTTCATAATCTCTATAGAAGGTTTTTATTTTTGCACATCAAATAGGCCATAATTGTATACCAATCAGTAATTTTACCGCTAATAATCCAGTTTCCTAATTCCTCTAAACTCACCAACTCTATCTTTTGTATAGCTTCATCCGTTGGTTTTCTAGGCATACCTTTTTTTAACTCGGCGTAATAAAATGCTGTTCCAGTGTCTCTTCCAATTTCAAATAATTTTATTGGTGGTAAACCCACTTCCTCCATCAACTCTTTTTTAGCATTTTCCTCGCCCGATAATCCAAGTTCTCCATATCCTCTAGGAAATTCCCAAAGCCAACTTCTTGATTCGTGCCGGAAATGCTTCAAGAGTAAAACTTCTTCACTCAGCACTGGCATAACCACAACGCCCATCGCACCTTGAAGGGCTACTCTACTAATTGATCTGTTATATCCCCCAATTCTTCCATCCGGGTGCCTGACCAAATCACGAACAATATATTCCCACTGATCTTCTCCCAATACTCCAATATCAACCCACTCTGACTTTTTTCCTGAGCCTTTAAACTCTTTTTTTAATTCGGCCTGTAATAACCTCAGTTCCTGAGGGTCCGTAATGATCTTGATTACCCCCGGTTCGTCAGGATTAGAAAATAACTCTGGATGATCCTTCATTAGCTTGAAGTATTTCCTCAGCGAAGCCATGATTACTCTCCATAATGCTGAACTGCATATTCAATCAAATAGCATAAATCCATTATTCTGATTGTAATCCCGCACAGTTGGATTTCTATAAGGCCTTAGATTGATTGCATAATGGAAAAATTATAGCATGATCAAGTCGTTATCTTAATTTATGTGAACCTCACCCCTCTCGACTTACTATTATACCTATATACAGTATCCCCTTGGGGGCACACAAAAATCCGCCAGGAAAGCGGATTTTTTATTTCACGCTTTCAATCCATCAATAGTAAAGCGGGGGAGCAGCACATGACTGCCCCAGCAGGAGAATAATAAGGTGCTAATATATTCTGCATGGTATAATAGGACAAAATTAGTCCGAATATCGCCAGCCATTCCAGACAAAGCAATGGATACCTTGTTGCTCCAGCATCGTTCCGGCACGTAAGCGCGTATCCTGGCGATGAGAGAGGTCCCTGTGTACGAGAAAGAATTGGCCGACGAAATCTGGTATTGGTATCTGACGGGGGAATGGCGTGTCCTGCCGCCACCTGAAATCGTGCGCAAACTGGCAATCAAGCAAAAGATCTACAGCGTGCTTCCCAGCCACCCTCACTGCCTCGAATGCGGTGTGCCGATGGCGGGCCTGGGAGGCTTCCTTTTACGTGCCTGGGGGTCGGCGCCGGCCACATTCAGTTCCAAATTTTGCAGCGACTGTGAGAAATTCGCACGAAAATATGAGAGCGGCGCAGAGGTGGTGCTTACGATGCTCTTCGCGGATGTGCGCGGCTCCACTCCCCTGGCTGAATCCACCCCCACTAGGGAGTTTAAAAGCCTGATCCAACGTTTTTATAAGGAGACCAGCCATGTGCTGGTCCATTTCAATTCCATGGTGAACCGTCTAATGGGAGACCAAGTCAGCGCCCTTTTCGTCCCGCATTTTGCAGGCAAAGACCATGCCAAGGTGGCCATCGAAGCCGCGCAGGAGGTATTGAAGGTGACCGGGCATGGCAGGCCGGAGGGTCCGTGGATTCCCGTCGGTGTCGGTGTGCACACAGGACTGGCTTACGTCGGCGCGGTGGGCTCGGCGGAGGGGGTCAACGAGATCGCGGTGCTGGGCAGCGCCGCAAATTTGTGTGCGCGGCTTTCGTCCCAGGCCGCGACGGGTGAAATCCTCGTCAGCCGGGAGGCGGCTGATTCTGCAGGGCTAGACCAAAAGGGTTACGAAAATCGGACGTTGGACCTGAAAGGGATCAGCCATCCCGTCAAAGTGACCGTCCTCCCGGCAACCATCCCGGCCTGATTCTCCCAAGACTCAAGGGGGGAGCGCTTTATGGAGAAAGTTTTTTAGAGTGCAAGGAGATCCAATGGCAAATCCGGTAATTATAACGATTGATGATGACACCGCCGTATTGAACGCCATCGAACGCGACCTGCGGAAAAAGTTCGGCCGCGAGTACCGCCTGGTCAAGGCCAATTCGGGCGCAGGAGGGCTGGATGTAATCCGCCAATTGCAGGCACGCAATGAAACTGTAGCCTTGTTCCTGACCGACCAGCGCATGCCGCAGATGACCGGTCTGCAATTCCTCGAGTCGGCGCGCGAAATATATCCCGAGGCAAAACGGGTTTTGCTCACGGCTTACGCCGATACTGAGGTGGCCATTGCCTCGATAAACAAATTGCTCTTGGATTATTACCTCATGAAACCCTGGGACCCGCCGGAGGACAACCTGTATCCGGTCCTCGCAGACCTGCTCGAGGATTGGCGCGCCAACGCGAAATTGCCCTTCGAGGGCGTCCGTGTGGCAGGCGCATTATGGTCGCCGCGTTCCCATGAGGTGAAGGATTTCTTTGCGCGCCACCAGATTGCCTATCAATGGCTGGATGTTGATCAAGACCCGGAAGCCCGCGCGCTGGTGGAAAGTCACTCGAAAGGCAAACTGCGGCTGCCTGTGATCTTTTACCCCGACGGCTCCGTTCTGGTCGAACCAGACATACGCGACCTGGCCAACAAGAGCGGACTCCAAACCAAAGCCTCCGTCCCCTTTTACGACCTGGTCATCGTGGGCGCGGGACCTGCCGGGCTGGCGGCAGCCGTCTATGCCGCCTCGAGCGGAATCCATTGCGTGGTTCTCGAAAAACAGGCTCCCGGCGGGCAGGCAGGCAACAGCCCGAAGATCGAAAATTATCTCGGTTTCCCCAACGGACTCTCCGGCATGGACCTGGCGCGCCGTGCCGTGACCCAGGCCAAACGGTTCGGTGCGGAGATCATCTCGGTCCAGTCCGTAACAGGCGTGCGCGTGCAGGACAACTACCGCGTCGTCACGCTTTCGGACGGCTCAGAGATCACCTGCAAAGCCGTTCTAATCGCCACCGGGGCCGCCTTCCGCAGGCTGGAGGTGCCCGGTATCGAGGAGTTGATCGGCGCCGGGGTCTATTACGGCGCAGCCTATACCGAGGCGTCTTATTATAAAAACAAGCCGATGTTCGTCGTCGGCGGGGCAAACTCCGCCGGGCAGGGCGCCATGTTCCTCAGCCGGTTCGCCAGTAAGGTGACCATGCTCATCCGGCGCGATACCCAGTGGTCCTCTAAGTACCTCGTGGATGGCCTTGCGGCCAACGAAAAAATCGAGCGGCTGTTCAACACCGAGGTGGTGGCAGTGCAAGGCAAGCCCGGTAGTCTCGAGAAAATTGATGTGCTGAATAACGTCACCAAGGAAAAACAGACCCTGACCGGGGCGGCCATGTTCATCTTCATCGGCGCACAGCCGCAGAACGACATCGTTAGGGATTTGGTCACGCTCGATGAGAAAGGTTTCATCCTCACCGGTCGGGACTTGATGCAGGATGGCAAACGCCCGCCCGGCTGGCAACTCGACCGCGACCCGTTCATGCTCGAGACGAGCGTACCCGGCATCTTCGCCGCAGGCGACGTCCGCTTTGGAACCAACCACAGAGTGGCAACCGCCGCCGGGGAGGGCGGTTACGCCATCGCGGCCATCGAATCCTACCTCAACACCTTATGAACAAGGATGTCCTGCGCCGCTCGCACTTGTTCGCCGACCTGCCGGAATCCGATCTCGATTGGCTCCACTCGCAATCCGAAATATTCTCACTCGAGGCGGGCGAGGTGCTGATCGAGGAAGGTACGCCCGGCGATGCTGCCTTCATCGTCATAGACGGGGAACTCGAGGTCAAGAAAAAATCGGACACCCAAAACATTCTCATCGCGGTACGCGAGCCCGGTGAAGTGATCGGCGAGATGGCCCTGCTCGACCAGGCCCCGCGCATGGCCACCGTGCGCGCCATTCGGCCCAGCCGCCTGCTGAAAATCCGCGGGGATACCTTCCAGCAATTGCTCTCCCAGAAACCTTCCGCCGCACTGGCCATCCTGCATACCGTGAGCAAACGTCTGCGTCAGAACGAAGCCCTCCTCCGCCAGAGCGAGAAAATGGCCGCCCTCGGCACCCTGACGGCCGGGCTGGCGCACGAGTTGAACAATCCCGTTGCGGCTGCCCGCCGCAGCGTGGAACAACTGCGCTCCACGCTGGCAGACTGGACAAAGGCCTCGATTGACCTCGACCACTGCACGCTTACGGACGAACAGATCCGCGTCATCAACGACCTGAAGACTGCCATCGAGGCCCGCCCCGCACCGGACCTCGAGCCGGATCCATTGCTCCAAAGCGACCGCCAAGCCGGTCTGCAGATCTGGCTGGAGGGGATCGGCATCCAGGAAGCCTGGGACCTCGCGCCGACCCTCGTCTCCTGCGGCTGGGAACCCGATTCACTGAAAAAACTCGAAACCAGTTTCGACCCCGAGACCCTGCCGCTGGTGGTGAAATGGCTGGCGGCGGGATGCGCGGTCTACTCCCTGCTCGACGAGGCGCACATGGCCGCAGAACGCGTCTCCGAAATCGTCAAGGCGGTGAAGGCTTATTCCTACCTCGACCAGGCCCCGGTCCAGGAAGTGGACGTGCACGAAGGCCTGGAGAACACCCTCGTCATCCTGCGGCACAAGGCTAACGAGGGCATCAGTATCAAGCGCGAATATGACGCCAACCTGCCGCACATCGAAGCCTACGGCAGCGAACTCAATCAGGTGTGGACGAACATCATTGACAACGCCATTGACGCCATGGAGGGGAAGGGCGAACTTACCTTGCGGACCTTCTCGAAGGATAGCAAGGTCATCGTTGAAATCGGGGATACCGGCTGCGGCATCCCGGCGGAAATCCAGGAGCGCATCTTCGAGCCGTTCTATACCACCAAGCCTCCGGGCAAGGGCACGGGGCTGGGTCTGCACATTGCCTACACCATTGTCAACAACCATTATGGGCAGATACGCGTCACCTCCAAACCAGGGATGACGCGTTTCCAGGTGGCGCTGCCCGTCCAATTGCCGCGCTGAACGAGGAGATTATGATCCTTCAAAACGACCGCGAACTGAAAGGAATTTTGACATCCGTAAAAACGATCGCCAGTGTTGGCGCTTCGTCCAATCCTGAGAAGGTGAGTTATGGGGTGGTGGTCTACCTGATTGAACATGGTTATCATGTCATCCCGGTCAACCCGGCTGCTTTCGAAATCCTGGGCGAGAAATCCTATCCCGACCTGGCCTCCATCCCTGAAAAAGTGGACGTGGTGCAGGTCTTTCGCCGCCCCGAGGATGTGCCGCCGGTCGTCGAGGCGGCCATACAGATCGGCGCGAAAGTCGTCTGGATGCAGGAAGGGATTGTCAACGAGGCGGCTGCCGCGCAGGCGGAGGCCGCCGGGCTGAAAGTGGTCATGGACAGGTGCATGATGAAAGCGCACCGGCGTTTGATTGGCGACGTTACAGCCACTGTACGATGATCGAT